>JAILCJ010000179.1 GCA_024680445.1 Campylobacter sp. | reverse complement strand
AAATTTATTTCACATTATTTTATGCTAAAAAATGACGAAAGATAAGTAAAAAACGAGCACTTTCAGCACTTGTTTTTTACCATTAAGCCAAAATTTAAATTTTCAAAGTGGGTTTAAAAGTGGGTTTAAAAGTGGGTTTTTTTATCCCGTTTACAAACATATCAACCGCTTGGGCGACCATTTTTTTCTTTTCACTCAAACAAAGCGGTGCTAACTCTTCGCCTAAAATGATGTTTTTTACCAAAAAAGGCTCACGGATAATGGCAAAAAATTTACTAGCCAAAGCCCTTGAATCATAGTCTTTGATACGAGATTTTACTTCTTTTCGTTCGAAAAATGATTGCAAGATACAAAGCGAATTCGACTGCGAAAAAAGTTTAACTATCTCTTTATTTTTGTAAGTTTCGCTCATAATAATTCTAGTTAGCTCTATACCACCGGGTTTAAAAAACAACTCCAAATACGCCAAACCAAAGTTATTTAAAAACTCGCTCATATCGTTTGTATTTTGCAAAATTTCATTTGCCTTGATTTCTTTACTAAATTCTTCAAATTTTGCAAAAATTATAGTCGCAAAAAGCTTATCTTTGCTTTCAAAAAATTTATAAATACTAGAAAGCGAACCACCACTTTTTTTGACTATATCATTAAGGCTGGTTTTTTCATAACCTTTTTCTAAAAAAAGTTCGAGGGCGGCGTCTATGATCGCCTCATAACGCCTTTGCCCTTTTTTTGAGATCGCCATTATTTGCTCTTAGGATATACAAAAATAGTATTACGATCGACTTTTATTTTTTCTTTGTCATCATTAGCATAAGCATGAATCACTATTGGATGCGGAGCGTCTGCTTCTTTATAATCCGATTCAAGCGTTACAATGATTCTATGTTTTGCACCGCCTTTTATCTTAACTGGTGTGCTTGGTTTTACGATTTTTATGCTTGGATCGCTGACATCAAAATAATACTCGTGATCGTTTTTATCGATATTTTGGAACAAAAATGTATAGTGGTTTTCTATCTTTTTGCTATCAGTTATCTTATAAAGCTCACTTGGACGATTTATATTTAAAAGCATATTTTCTTTTTTACTACTCATTATGCCTAGTGCAGTCGCAACTATAAGCAAGGCAACGCAATACGCAACCGTTCTAAAACGTGCAAATTTGACTTTTGATTTTGTCAAAAGTGCATTTTCACTAGTCCAAGAAATAAGCGAAGGAAGTTTTAAAGCACTCATGGTTTTTGAACAAGCATCAACACATTCTAAGCAGTTGATACAGTCAAGTTGCATACCTTTTCTTATATCTATATGAGTAGGGCAAATTCTTACGCAAGCTTCACAACCAGTACATTGAGCACCCTCGATATTTGGTTTTTTCCATAATTTTTCGCCGTTTTCATAAATTTTACCACCACGTTCTTCATCGTAAATAACTTGAATAGTGTCATTATCAAACATAACGGATTGGATTCTAGCGTAAGGGCAGATATAAACACAAAATTTTTCAGCCAAAAAGCAAACATCAAAGATCAGCCATGCCGTAACGCCAACCGTAATGCCTAACAAAAGTTTGTGTTCGCCCGGATTTTGCATATAAGCAAAAAAGTCTTCTGGCGGAACAAAAAACCATAAAAAGTTACAGGCTGCGATAAAGGCAAAAAATGCCCAAATAATCACGCCGATAGCAACTTTTACGCCGCTACTTGCTTCTTTTTGTTTGTTTTTAGTACTTTGATAAATTCCAAGAATTTTTGTTTGTATCAAATCTCTGTAAATCACACGAAATATCGTTTGAGGACAGCTCCAACCGCACCAAACACGCCCGCCGAGCGTTGTAAGAAAAAATATAAACAAAAATAAAAAGATGAAGACAAAAGGCATGAGATAAAGCTCTTGTGCATCAAATTTGGTGAAAAATAAATGCAGTTGCTTTTTGTCAAAACTTAGTAAAAAAAGATGAGCGTTGTTAAATTTCAAAAAAGGAATCACCAACGCGATACAGGTTACGATAGCATACAAAACATGACGTTTGCCTATCCAATTGCTTATCTTAGGCATAATTTTCTCCTTTCTTATGCGTGATAAATTTGCAATATTTTAAGCGTAATTATAATTTCACTAAGGTTAAAAAGATATAAATTTGGAAATTTTGGCATTTTAAGATATAATCCTTTTTCTAATCTTAACTGAAAGGTGGTGAGGATAGTGCCAGGTATCAAGGTACATCCTAACGAGTCTTTTGACGAGGCTTACAGGAAATTTAAAAAACAAGTCGATCGTAACCTTGTTGTAACAGAAGTAAGAGCTAGACGATATTTTGAGCCAAATACCGAGATTCGCAAAAAACAAAAAATTGCAGCTCGCAAAAAAATGCTTAAACGTCTTTATATGCTTAGACGTTACGAATCAAGACTCTAACCAAAAGGTCAGCTTCGGCTGGCCTATTTCAACTGTGTGGGAGAGTTTATGCTTAAAGTGCCTATCGCCCAAGCGGCGGCTATGCTTGGTATCAGTAAAGAAGCCATTTATAACCGCATACGACGAGGCTCGCTCAAAGCCATTGAAAAAAACGGACAAAGGTTTGTGCTTATCGATGAGGGCGAAGATGATACGGCAAAAACTCAAACAAACAAAAACAAAACTTTTTCAAACACAAAACGAGACGATTTTATAAAATACCTTTTAGCTCAAATAGACGAATTAAAAGCCCTAAATTTAAGCCTTCAAGCCGATAAAGACAAGCTATTTCGCGAAAAAGAAAATATGCTTATCGAAAGCAAAAAAGAAATTTCAGCCATACACAAAGAAAAAGATGAAAGACTAATGGCTTTTTTACAAGCCATGCAAAACCCACTTTTAAACAAAAATTCAAATCACGACAGCCATAAAAACGAAGTGATTGACGCCGAAATCGATCAAGACACATCAAAATGGCAAAGTCTTGACGAAGCTATAAATTCACAAATTTCAAACAAAAAAGAAAAAAAGAAAATCTCAAAAAAAATCATCAAATACATAGATAAATCAAAATTTGTAAAGTTTAAAAACGGCGTTATTTATGTCAAAAAAGATAAAAATCTTAAACAAATCATTGGAGAAATATGAAACATATCAAGAAAATTGCAAGTTATGCGGTTTTGGGCGGTTTTAGTGCGATAGTAATGGCAAGTCTTAGCGGTTGCGGAAGCAATAACAGCGAAGACACGAGCCAAGTTGCAGTAAAAAATGGTGCTTTTGTCGTTATAGAAGAAATCGAAAAAGGCAAATATAAAGTCATGGAAGAGTATCCAAGTAGCGAAACTCGCGTGGTTTTAAAGTCCCTTGACGGCAGCGAACGAGTGCTTACAAAAGAAGAAATGGACGCACTTATCGCACAAGAAAATGCCAAAATTGACGACGGCACTTCAAATTTGACAAATCCAAATCAAGCACAACTAAGCTCTGGCGGAGCAAGTTTAGGTGAAATTTTGCTAAGTTCGGCAGCCGGCGCTATTTTGGGTAGCTGGATAGGCAACAAACTTTTTGGCAATCCAGCCTTTCAAAATCAAAGACAAAATGCCTATAAAAATCCAAGTGCATACAGCCGTAGCGTGGATAGTTTCAATAAAGCAAAGGCTACAAATTCTATGGCAAAAAGCAACTCTGGTAAAAGCGGATTTTTCGGTTCAAATTCGGCTAAGAAATCTAGCTCTTTTGGCTCATCAGCCGCGTCATAGTGCTTATTTTGCAAATTTTACCCTTGCTAAAAAATAGCTTGGATTTTAAAGCAAATTTGCCTTTTATAAATCAAATTTGACTATTAAGCTTAAATTTTTATTTTCTTGGCTCAAATTTGATTAAGAAATTTAGTAAAAAACGATTTTATTAAGGAAAAAAAGCATGTTAAAACTCAAAAAACTAAAAACTTTGAGCAAAGAAATGATGGACGAAGTCGGCTTTGCTTGGCACACGGACGCAGACGGAAGTGCTTATGTTAGCGATGAAGTCGTCGAAGTTAGTCAAGATGAGTGCGAAAGATATTATCAAGCGGTAAATGAACTTTACGATATGTATGTTACCGCCGCTCAATACATCATAGACAACAACCTTTTTCACGAAGTTGGCATACCGTTTAACCTAGTTGATATAGTCAAACAAAGCTGGGAAAACGATGTTTGCTGGCATCTTTATGGGAGATTTGACCTAGCTGGCGGACTTGACGGTAAGGACATAAAACTCATAGAATTTAATGCCGACACCCCAACGGCAGTTTTTGAAACCGCAGTTATACAATGGGCCATGCTAAAATACAACGGCTTAAATGAAGACGCCCAGTTTAACGACCTTTATGAGGGATTGAAAGAAAATTTCAAACGTCTCGTAACCCTTGATGAAGACACGAGCAATTTTAGCGAACTTTATGAGGGCTGGAAAATTTTATTTACCTGCATAGGCGGTAGCGACGAGGACTTGCAAACGACTAAACTTTTGCAAAGAGCAGCCGACGAAGCCGGTTTTCACACGGCATTTGCCTATATAGACGAGATAGAATTTAACGACGAAGAAGGCATTTTTTACAATGGAGAAAATTACGAATACCTTTTCAAACTCGTGCCTTGGGAAAGCATAGCCATAGACGAGGGCGAATTGGCACTTATACTAAAAAATATTTCACAAAATCAAAAAGCCATTATTTTAAATCCCGCATACACCCTACTTTTTCAAAACAAAGCCATACTTAAAATTTTATGGGATTTGTATCCAAACCACCCTCTTTTGCTCGAAACTAGCGATAAAATCATTGCCGGTAAAAAGTGCGTGAGAAAGCCGATTTTTGGTAGAGAAGGTGAAAATGTCGCCATACTCGACGAAAAAGGCGAAATCATAAGCGAAAACAAAGGCGAATACGCATCAAACAGGGTTGTGTATCAGGAATTTTACGAATTTAACAAAGACGAGCAAGATGCAAATTATCAAGCAGGTGTATTTTTTGCCTTTGAGGGCGTCGCTTTGGGATTTAGAAAGGGCGGAGCTATACTAAATAACACTTCAAAATTTGTAGGGCACATCATAAAATGAAAATAGTTTGTCTTGACGCAGCAACACTGGGCGATAGCGATTTAAGCATTTTTAGCAAATTTGGTGAGTTTGTTAGCTATGATATGACCGCTCCAAGCGAGTGCATAGCAAGACTAAAAGACGCTGATATCGTTATTACTAACAAAGTTTTGATAACAAAAGAGATCATGGACGCAACAAAGTTAAAACTCATTTGCGTAAGTGCAACTGGCATGAATAACATCGATCTTGATTACGCAAAGCTTAAAAATATCAGCGTTAAAAATGTGGCTTCATACTCGACAAACAATGTTGTAGAGCATACCTTTGCCCTTTTATTTGCCACCTTAAAAAGGCTAAATTTTTATGTTGATTATGTAAAAAATGGCGAGTGGGTAAAGAGTGAAATTTTTACAAATGTAAGCCAAAGCATAGATGAACTAAATGGCAAAAACTTCGGTGTTATCGGGCTTGGCGAGATAGGTCAAAAAGTGGCTTTTATAGCTCAAATTTTTGGAGCAAAGGTATGTTATTATTCAACAAGTGGGGCAAATTTCAATCCAAATTTCACCAGCACCAGCCTTGAAAATTTACTAAAAACATGCGATATAGTCAGTATCCACGCTCCATTAAACGAAAAAACAAAGAATTTAATCACAAAAAAAGAGCTTGAAATGATGAAAAAAAGCTCGATATTACTAAACCTTGGACGCGGTGGCATAGTCGATGAAAACGCCCTTGCTTGGGCGATAGACAACAAAGATATGCGTGTTTGCCTCGATGTGTTAGAGTGCGAACCCATGCGAGAAAATCACCCTCTTTTAAATGTCAAGAATCAAGAAAATCTACTTATCACACCGCATATCGCTTGGGCGAGCAAAGAGGCTAGAACGACGCTTGTAGAAAGAATTTCACAAAATATCAAAGAATTTTTAGGAGGATAAATGGCTAGCGAACATAGTTTTGACATAAGTGCAGCAATAGATATCATGGAGCTTAAAAATGCGATAGAAATAGCAAAAAAAGAACTTGCTGCAAGATACGATTTTAAGGGCGTTACAGCTCAAATAGAGTTAAACGAAAAGGACAAAATCATAACACTTTTATCATCAAGCGATAATAAAGTTGATGCCCTAAAAGACATACTCATCTCAAAAATCATCAAGCGAAATATCCCGCCTGTCGCCATTATCGAGGACAAAAGAGAAAGTGCAAGCGGCGGCAATACTAAGGCACTTTTGCGAGTAAATGATACCCTTGATAGCGAAAATGCCAAAAAAATCACCAAGGCCATAAAAGACGCAAAACTAAAAGTAAATGCAAGTATCAGAGGCGATGAAGTAAGGGTTGTTGGCAAAAGTATAGATGATTTACAAGAGTGCATACGCATAGTAAAAGCCCTAAATTTAGAGCTTGCACTTAGTTTTAAAAATCTAAAATAACCACCCTTGTGAGTCAGAATTTAAAACAAAATTTGGCTAAAAACAAAAAATTTTTAAATAAATTTACTGCTTTTAAGCCAAATTTGCTTTATCAAATTTGATAATTTTTCACATTAAATTTGACTAAAAAATTTCTCTCATTTAATAAATCAAATTTGATAATTTTTCACATTAAATTTGACCCACAACAAAACCAAATCTGATAACTTTCTCACACCAAATTTGATAATTTTTCAAATCAAATTTAACACCATAGAAAAATCAAATTTGATTTTAAAACGAGATAAATTTGATCTTTTTACAAATCAAATTTAACTAAAAATTTCTCTCATTTAATAAATAAAATTTGATAACTTTTCAAAGCAAATTTGACAC
>JAILCJ010000165.1 GCA_024680445.1 Campylobacter sp. | reverse complement strand
CATACAAGCATACTTAGATAACAATGTTCCCATAGGCTCAATGGAGCTTGGCAACAGAATGAATTTGCAAATACCCGCATCAACAATACGAGTATATTTTAAAAAATTATCTGATGAAGGCGAAATAACTCAACTTCACATAAGTAGCGGCAGAATGCCAACAACACATGCGATGAAACGCTATTGGAGTGAGAAATTTGCAAGAAAATTGCCAGTTTTTAGCATAAATGATGATAGAGTGCTAAAAATGCTTTGTGATGAATTTGAGCTTTATTGTATGATATTTGGTGATCTTGATAAAAATTTACTAGAAGTTTTTAGTCTAAATAATAAATTTTTAGTGCTTGATTTTGGTGATGATGAAATAGTTCTAAGATATGATAGTAGGGTTGAAAAATTTTTACAAAACCTTATAAGCGTTGGGCTTAACAAACTTGAACTTATTTGTTCGCAAGTTGGTTTAAATGAGCTAAAAAATAAAATAAAAGAGCTAAAAAGAACAAAAATTTATTTTCAAGAAAATGAAATTTTAGCCTTTAAAATGTTTGAAGATGAAAGATTCAAGCTAATACTTGAACCTAGTTTTGAAAATTATATGAGCGAAAGAATCGCTTTTACACCGCTTTTTGAAGACGGGTATATGGGGTTAAAACTTCATACAAATTTTAAAGGTCAAAGTTCGACTATGATTTGCGCTGGTAGCGTATATAGTGATTATATGAAATTTTTAAATGAAATAATGGAGGTAGCATGAGTGCAGATGAAAAAAATGAAAACATAAATTTCGATAGCTTAAATACTAGCGTCGATACTCAAACACAAGGTGAAATGCCAGATATAGTTGATCAAAGCAATTTGGATGAAAACATAGATCTAGCAAGCGTTAGAGACAATGACGCTATCGCTAAACTAGAAGCTCAAGTTTCAGATCTAACCGATAAATACTATCGTTGCAATGCGGATTTTGAAAACATGAAAAAAAGGTTTGAAAAAGAAAAGGCAGATATCGCTTCTTATGCAAATGAAAAGTTTGCAAGAGATTTGTTAAATGTCCTTGATGCCCTTGAAATGGGTGCAAATTTCACGCCTAGCGATGAGTTTAGTCAAAAAATAAAAGAAGGCATACAATTGTCTATAAACGAGTTTAAAAAAGTGCTTGAAAAAAACGGCATAGTCGAAGTCAGCACTCAAGGCGGATTTGACCCGAATTTCCATAACGCAATCATGAGCGTTGTTTCAGAAAACGAAGAGATAACAAGCGGTCAAATCGTTTCGGTGATGCAAAAAGGCTACACTATAAATGGTAGAGTTTTGCGTCCGGCAATGGTTAGCATAGCAAAATAAAATCAAAATAAAGGATAAAACATGTCAAAAGTTATAGGTATAGACCTAGGTACAACAAACTCTTGCGTTAGCGTTTTTGAACGCGGTGAAAGCAAGGTAATTCCAAACAAAGAAGGTAAAAATACAACACCTTCAGTAGTTGCCTTTACAGATAAAGGTGAAGTTTTGGTAGGCGATGTCGCTAAACGTCAAGCCGTTACAAACCCTGAAAAAACGATTTATTCTATCAAAAGAATCATGGGTCTTATGAGTAACGAAGAAACAGCCAAAGAGGCAAAAGCTCGCTTGCCTTATCATGTTGTAGATAGAAATGGTGCTTGCGCTATCGATATTTCAGGCAAAATTTACACTCCGCAAGAAATTTCAGCAAAAGTTCTTATGAAGTTAAAAGATGATGCCGAAGCTTATCTTGGCGAAAAAGTCGTTGATGCGGTTATTACAGTACCTGCATATTTTAACGATAGCCAAAGAAAGGCAACAAAAGAAGCCGGCACGATAGCTGGACTAAATGTCCTTCGTATCATCAATGAACCAACAGCTGCGGCACTTTCTTATGGTTTAGATAAAAAAGAATCAGAGAAAATTTTAGTTTATGATTTGGGTGGCGGTACTTTCGACGTTACAGTGCTAGAAACTGGTGACAATGTTGTTGAAGTTTTGGCAACTGGCGGTAACGCTTTCCTTGGCGGTGATGATTTTGATAACCTTATCATCGACTGGCTAGCAAGCGAATTCAAATCAGAATATTCAATCGACCTAAAAGCCGATGTAATGGCATCTCAAAGACTAAAAGAAGCTGCTGAAAATGCAAAAAAAGAACTAAGTTCTGCACAAGAAAGCAATATAAATTTGCCTTTCATCACAGCAGATGCAACAGGTCCAAAACACCTTGTCAAAACCTTGACTCGTGCCAAATTTGAAGGCATGATAGAAAGTCTTGTAGCCGAAACTATCGCTAAGATAAATGAAGTTGTAAAAGACGCTGGACTAAGCAAATCTGAGGTCAAAGAAGTCGTTATGGTTGGTGGTTCAACTCGTGTTCCTCTTGTTCAAGAAGAGGTTAAAAAAGCATTTGGCAAAGAACTTAACAAAAGCGTCAATCCAGACGAAGTTGTTGCTATCGGTGCCGCCATACAAGGTGCTGTTATCAAGGGCGATGTAAAAGATGTTTTATTGCTTGATGTTACTCCGCTTAGTCTTGGTATCGAAACTTTGGGTGGCGTAATGACAAAAATCATCGAAAAAGGCACAACCATACCAGTTAAGAAAAATCAAGTTTTCTCAACTGCCGAAGACAATCAAAACGCCGTTACTATCCATGTTTTACAAGGCGAAAGAGAGTTTGGACGCGATAATAAATCTTTGGGTCAATTCAATCTCGAAGGCATCCCAGCCGCACCTCGTGGCGTTCCTCAAATCGAAGTTGAATTTGATATTGACGCAAACGGCATTTTAACAGTTTCTGCCAAAGATAAAGCCACTGGTAAAGCTCAAAATATCACAATCTCTGGTTCTAGCGGTTTGAGCGACGAAGAGATAAGCAATATGGTAAAAGACGCCGAACTTCACAAAGAAGACGATAAAAAACGCAAAGACGCTGTCGAGGCAAGAAACAACGCAGACGCCTTGGTTCACCAAACAGAAAAAAGCATGAGTGAACTCGGCGAAAAAGTGCCTAGTGAAGATAGAGCAAATATCGAAGCTGCATTAAATGATTTGAAAGAAACTTTAAAAAATGAAAATGCTTCAAAAGAAGAAATCGACACCAAAGTCGAAGCTCTAAGCAAAGCTAGCCATAAATTAGCCGAAGCTATGTATAAAAATAACGAAAATCCATCTAATGACAAGAAAAAAGATGATGATGTAATCGACGCCGAAGTCGAATAATACAAGCCCGCCTTGTCACTTGGCAAGGCGGATATTATCACTTTTTAGCTACAACACTTTTTTTAAAAAATTAATCGCTGTTTTTCTCAAAATCATCTTCATCAAATTCTAAAAATTTTTCATAACCCTTTTCATCTTCTGCCAAGTTTTGCTTGTCGTATAAATTTGAGCTAGAAAGCAAAACTTCATCATCTAATAATTTTTCATTTTCATACGAAATTTGATTTTCAAGCAAGCTTTCATCGGCTAAAATTTCGCTTTCTAGCAAGTCTTTATCATTTTTTGGATTTGAATTTTCGACTAAATTTTCAAGCCTAGCTATCTCAAAATCCGCTTCACTTTCTACAAAATCCGGCATACTTTTTGACACATTTGCCACTTCTTTAAATTTCGAAACCTTGCCGTAAAGTCCCCTATTTCCAACAAGTTTTGTCACCATAGTATTATATTGTTTGCTTGCTGTATTTAGGTTTCGTCCAAGTTTTAACATTTCTTCGGCAAGAGTGCAAACATTATCGTAAATTTCACCGGCTTTTTTGCTTATCATCGCAACTTCTGAATTGCTACGCTCTATACGCCAAATATTTGCCACAGTGCGAAGTATAGGCATCAAGGTCGTATGCGAAACCATGATAACTTTCTTTTTATAAGCATAGTTAAATAACTCAGTATCAAATTTCATAGCCTCTATATAAGCCGCCTCAACAGGTATAAACATAAGCACAAAATCAGGACTTTTTAAACCGGTAAGCGATGAATAATCCTTTTTGCTAAGCCCGTCTATATGGTCTTTTAAGGATTTTATATGCTCTTTGAGTGCGACCCTAGCCTCCTCGCCCTCGCTCGTGATACTTCTTTCATAAGCAACAAGAGATGTTTTTGCGTCTATGATGATGTGCTTATTGTCAGGGAGTTTAACGACAAAATCAGGTATAAGGCGGTTATTTAACTCATCTCTAAACTGCTCTTGAGTAAGGTAATGCTCGTTTTTTATAAGTCCAGCTAATTGCAAAGAAGTTTCAAGCTGAGTTTCGCCCCAATTACCCAAAATCTTGTTATTGCCCTTCAAAGCCGTGCTTAAATTTTTAGCGTCATTTGACATAAGGTTGCCGATAGCTACGACATTTTTTATCTGGGTTTCTAAACTAGCATTGCCCTTTATCGCCTCGCTATGCACTTCATTTACTCGCTTTTGAAAACTTGTGATTTGCTCACTCAATGGCTTTAAAATGCTATCGATTGAAAGCTGGTTGTTTTTGCGAAAACTCTC
>JAILCJ010000129.1 GCA_024680445.1 Campylobacter sp. | reverse complement strand
AGTCTTAAAAAATATGGGGCTTAGAGGCTACTTGAAAAAATGCTAAAAATGCCTAAATTTAGTATTTTATGGTGTGTTCTTGCTGAAAATGGATAAAAATTTTTAAAAAACTATCGCAGTAAATTTTTTTAATGTGTTTTGATTTTTAGTTTTTTGTGATAGTTTTTAAAGGAATAGAAAAATAGGAGGTGGTGGTTAGAGGCAGAATCGAACTGCCGACACGCAGATTTTCAGTCTGCTGCTCTACCGACTGAGCTATCCAACCACTCAAAAAAGAAATGTGATTATATCTCAAAAAAGTTTAATTATTTATTAAAGAAACGAATTGTTTAAACTTATCACCGCGTTGGGCATAGCTTTTAAACTGATCCAAACTTGCACAAGCTGGACTTAGCAAAGCAACTTCATCTGTGCCAAGTTCGCTTGCTATGGCATTAACCGCAACTTGTAAAAACTCGCATTTTTGAGCTGGGATATCAAATTTCTTAGCAAGGTTTAGGATCTTTTGCGTGTTTGAACCGATAGCATAAATTTTTGCCTTTTTACTAGCTAAAATTTCAAAAATCACGCTAAGATCGACGCCTTTATCGTCTCCGCCAAGTATGATTTTTATACTTTTGTTTTCATAACGTTTTATGGCTTGTATGGTGGCGTCTATGTTTGTAGCCTTTGTATCATTTACCCAAAGTCGTCCGAGTTTATCGTGAAATTCTTCGAGTTTGTTTGCCTCTATGACAAAGCTATTTAGCCTTTCATAATCGCACTTGTCAAGCAAAATTTTTTCTATCGCCAGTGCAAAAACTCCGTCTAGCAAAAATGGCGTTTTAAAGTTTATCATCTGCAAATTTATGCCAAAATTTTCAGCCAAATCCGCTTCATTTTCATAGCTTATAAGCTTTGCCTTTGTTGGAGTGTTGGCGTAGGCTTTTGGTACGATAGCAACGGCGTTTTCACTCATCATTTCAAGCGGTTTTAGCTTAGCTTTTATATAAGCGTCCATGCTACCATGCCAACTAAGATGATCTGGTGTTATAGGCAAAAGTGCGTAAATGCCTGGTTTTGCGGTCTTTGTGTAGTGCATAGTAAAAGAGCTGGTTTCTAGTATCCAAATTTTTGCGTTTTGATCCATATCGCCAAGTCCTACACCGACATTTCCGCCCATGGCAGAGCCGTAACTTTCAAGTAAATGTTGAGTCATTTTTGTAGTTGTGGTCTTGCCGTTTGTACCGCTTATCCAAACGCTAAAAGGCATTTTTTCAGCAAAAAAGTCGTATTCGCTTATCAAATTTTTGGCGTTTTTGATAAGTTCATGTTTTGGCGGAAAGCCTGGACTTGGTATTTCAAGTTCGCTTTTTTCAGGGTCAAAATTTTGCACTGGCAAAAGAGCGTTGCCAAATTCGTCTGTCAAACTTTCTTTAAATTTATCGTCGAAAATCTCCCACCCACCGCTTTTTGCGATAGCTTTTGTAGTGTTTGCATAACCAAAGAGAGATCTTGACATTTTTTATCCTTTTTTTGATTTAACGGAGTTTGAGCGAGATAAGGGCGACAAGATTTGCAAGCAATGCTATCGTCCAGAAGCGGATTATTATTTTATTTTCAGCCCAGCCTTTCATCTCAAAATGATGATGAATCGGAGCCATTAAAAAAATGCGTTTTTTGTTGCGGTATTTGTAGCTTGTGGTTTGTAAAATCACGCTTAGAGTTTCTACAACAAAGACAAAACCGACCAATATAAGCAAAAATTCGTTTTTACTCATTATGCCCATTATGCCGATGTATCCGCCAAGGCTAAGGCTACCGCTATCGCCCATAAAAACCTGTGCAGGATAGCAGTTATACCATAAAAATCCTATCAAAGCACCAATAAGGGCGGATGAAACTATTATCACTTCGCCAAGGCCGGGGATTTTTGGTACAAAAAGATACAAACTAAATACGGCGTGACCGCTAACATAAGTGAAAATTCCAAGGCTAATTAAGGCGAAAATGCTAGGCACGGTTGCCAAACCGTCAAGTCCGTCGGTCAAATTTACAGAATTTGAACTTGATATCAAAACCAAAGTCCAAAAAAATATGGAGAAATAACTCAAATTTATAACAGGATTTTTATAAAAGGGCAAATAAATATCACCTCCAAGATCCGTACAAAAATACAAACATGAGCTAAGAAAAAGCGAAAATATCACCAGTAGTATCATTTTTGCTTTTGGCGTAAGTCCGGCGTGATTCGTTTTGCCAACTATCTTTGAATAATCGTCCAAAAAGCCGATTCCACAAAAAAGCATAAGAGAAAGTATGCCAACAAGCACATAAGGATTTGTTAGTTTAGCACAGAGCAAACTTGCCAAAATGGCGCTTAAAACAAAGACCAAACCGCCCATGGTTGGGGTTTTATCTTTTTGTTGGTGAGTTTGCGGGGCTAGTTCATAGATGGGTTGGTTTGCGTTTTTTGTCCTTGCCCAGCGTATAAATTTAGGCATAAGCCAAATGCTAAGCACAAAGGCAACGAAAAATGCGATACCAGCACGAACCGTGATATAAGAAAATAAATTTAATTCAAGATATGAAAGCAAAATTTAACCTTTAATATAAAAAAAAAGCAATTTTAGTATAATGGCGTTAAAAATAAGCTAAAAAAGGATAAAAAATGGCACAAAAAACGATACTTGTCATTACTGACGGGATCGGATACAATCCAAAGTCAAATTTTAATGCGTTTTTGACCGCTAAAAAGCCAAATTACGACTGGCTTTTTAAAAATACTCCAAACACTCTTTTACACACTTCTGGTCTTGCCGTTGGCTTACCTGATGGACAAATGGGAAATAGCGAAGTAGGGCATATGTGTATAGGTAGCGGACGAATTTTGTATCAAAATCTTGTAAAAGCCGATAAAGCCTTGGCGGACGGTACTTTTGCGAAAGATAAGAATCTAAAACAAATGTTTGAAAAATGCAAAAAAATCCATGTTATAGGGCTTTATTCTGACGGCGGCGTTCACTCACATATGAAGCATTTTGACGGAATTTGTGAGCTGGCTAAGCAAAATGGATGCGAAGTTTTTGCCCATGTTATCACCGACGGACGCGATGTTTCGCCAAATAGCGGAGTTGAGTTTGTTAAGGCTTTGCAAAGTAAATTTAAAATAGCAAGTATTAGCGGTAGATTTTACGCCATGGATAGAGATAATCGTTGGGAACGTGTCAAAAAGGCTTATGATGCTATGTTTAACCGTGCAAATTCTCAAAATATAAGTCCTAGCGAATATATACAAAAAAGTTATGAAAATGAAGTTTTTGACGAGTTTATTGAGCCTGCTTGCTTTGGAGATTTTAGCGGTATAGGCGAAAATGACGGAGTGATATTTATAAATTTTAGAAATGATAGGGCAAGGGAGATCTCATCGGCTATCGCTCTTGAAAATTTCGGCGAATTTGAAAGGAAATTTTATGTAAAAAATTATATTACCATGACAAATTATGACGCCAAATTCCCTTTTGCGGTTCTTATCGAAAAAGAAAAACTCACAAACACTCTTGGCGAAGTTTTGGCAAAAAACGGCAAGACCCAGTTTCACACAGCCGAAACCGAAAAATACGCCCATGTCACCTTTTTCTTTAATGGTGGCGTTGAAGATGTGCTTGAAAACGAAACTAGAATTTTAGTCCCTAGTCCAAAGGTAAAAACCTACGATGAAAAGCCTGAAATGAGTGCTTATGAGGTTTGCGACAATGTTTTAAAGGCCATGAAAGCAGGGCAAGACTTTATAGTTGTGAATTTCGCAAATGGCGATATGGTCGGACATACAGGCGATTTTAATGCGGCGGTTAAAGCGGTTGAGGCGGTTGATACTTGCCTTGGTAAAATTATCACTTTGGCAAAAGAGCTTGGCTATGCTTATATCCAAACCAGCGACCATGGTAATTGCGAAGAAATGCGAGATGATGAGGGCAATATGCTTACAAATCATACGACTTATGATGTCTTTTGCTTTGTTATCGCAAATGGAGTTAGCAAACTCAAAAATGATATGGGACTTAGCAACCTTGCCGCAAGCGTTTTAAAATGCATGGGACTTGAAGTGCCAAAAGAGATGAACGAGGCTTTATTTTAAATAGATTTTGTTTAATTTGTATTGTTGTGTTAAAAAATGGGTGTTATTTAAAATAATGCCCAAATATTAAATTTAAAATTTGCTTTGAGATTAATGTATAAAAATGAGAAAGTAAGTGGTGACCCTTACGAGACTCGAACTCGTGTTACCGCCGTGAAAGGGCGATGTCCTAACCGCTAGACGAAAGGGCCACTATGCGGTTTAAGTAAAAGTGAAATGGGATTATAGTATAATAACGCTTAAATATTATTTAAAAGGCTAAAATTGTTTAGATTTTTTTCAAAATTTCGTTTTTTTATTTTAGTTGTTTTTGCGTTTTTGTTTGCTTCATGTGCCACAAATCAAAATCCACAAAAATCAAAAACTTATCAAGTCACGATTTTATCTCCGCTTATTAAGATAAATGATGTTGGTTTTTTACATATTTATAATAAAAAGCAAATTTTAGAGATATATAATTCTGGTTTAAATACTGCAAATATTAAAATTTCTGAAAAAATTTGTGTAAATTCTGCTTGTTTTGATAAAAAAGAATTCAATCAAAAATTCTTTTTAGATACCCATTATGACGGTATTTTTAGCGATA
>JAILCJ010000089.1 GCA_024680445.1 Campylobacter sp. | reverse complement strand
CAGCTAAATTTTGCTATTTTTTGATAATTAGTTTTAAAACCAGTAAGTTTTTTCAAAATATATCTGATAACGATACGCAAAAAGTATTAAGTTACGATTAAGCTACTTAGTCAGATAATACGCCAAAACGAAAGGAGAAGTTATGATTAGTGTTGAGAAATTAGCAAAAATCGCGAGTTTTTTCACCCCTATTTCACATACGCCGGGTAGATTGAGAGTCAGGGTGAGCGCAAAAATAACCCAAGATTTTGACGCAAATGAGCTTAGCAAAATTGATTCTATTATCGCCAAAATTAACGGCATAAAAGAAGTCAAATTCAACAAAATCATAGGTTCGCTCACAGTTTTTTATGATCCGCAAGTCTTCGCACAAGAGCTTTGGGAGGATTTGCTAAATGGCAGAAATTTACAAGCCATAAGTGACAAAATAAACGATATAGCAGAGCAGATAGCATGAAAACACAAGAACTTTTAAGCCTAGCATATATAAATGAAAAAAGTGGCGAAAAGCTTTATGATGAGCTAAAAAAATTTGGCGTGGTTTTTGAGCAAATCGCACAGATTCGCAACAAAGCTTTGAGTTTGTTAGAAAATTTTGCCACCGCAAAAAAGATCAAATTTGATGAGAATTTGCTAGCAAATATCCCGCCTACACAAAACGCCGACAATGTTTTTGAGGCCATCATAGTTGCATTAAATTATGAAATCGCTCTAAACAAAAACTATGATTTGTTTTGTCAAAACTGCGATGATGAGGAGCTAAAAGATGTTTTTTTTAGACTTTGGGCGACTTCAAATAACGAATACATCGTGAGCTTGAAGGAGCTTTTGCGTTTAGAATTTACGCAAAATAATTCGCAAAATAATGATAAAAATTCTACGCAAAATTTTATGAATTATGAAAATTTGCTAAACAATTATCAGCAAAATTTCAATGAAATGAGCCAAAAACTAAGTGATATTTTAAGCGGAAAATCAAATCCAGCTGAGTTAAATACTCTGCTCGCAAATCCGAATTTTCCGTTTTTTGGTGGTTTAGCTATAGGTGCTTTGGCGTCCTCGGTGCTTGGTAAAAATTTACAAGACAGCGAAGATGACGAAGCTAACAACAAAGAAAATTCCAAATGAAAGGATCTAAGATGGCATTACCATTTTTAGCAGGTGTAGCACTAGGTGCTTTGGGCGTTGTTGCCTACAAAAACAGGGGCGAAATCGTAGAAATCGCAAAAGACGGCTTGCAAAAGGGCAAAAAAATTGCCGATGAAGGTCTAAAAAAAGGCAAAAAAATCGCCGATGAGGGGATAAAAAAAGGCAAAGAACTTCTAGGCGGCGATAAAAAGTCAAGCACAAAAACGCGAGGTAAAAAAGCAGACACTACCAAGGCTGCCAAAACCAGCACAAGTGCGAAAAGCACTGCCAAAAAAAGCACAACAAGAACTAAAAGTGCTCAAAGCAAGACAAGCACAAGAAAGCCACGCACGACTACGCAAGCACAAGTAAAAAGCGAAGTTTCGGGCGATCAAGGGGCTAATTAGTTGGAATTTAGGGCTAAAAAATGAAAAGTTTTTGTGAATTTTGTGACATTTTATGTGCCGATTTGCAAGGCAAATGCTTAGATATTTTGCAAAAAACAAAGTTGCAAAATCTAAGGTTTTTGGCATGTAAATTTTCGCTCATCAAATTTAGAGATTTTTCAAATTTGATAAGAAAATTTCTTGCAAATTTGGCATGTAAATTTGCTCTCATCAAATTTGGAGATTTTGCAAATTTGATGTGTAAATTTATGCTGGTTAAATTTAGGAATTTTGCAAATTTGATAAATAAATTTCTTTCAAATTTGGAATATAAATTTATTCTTATCAAATTTGGAATTCTTTCAAATTTAGCTTATAAATTTACTCTCATCAAATTTGGAGATTTTTCAAATTTGGTGAGTAAATTTTTTGCAAATTTTAGAATTTTTACAGAAAATTTTTCGCATTTTTGGGCTGAAATTTCTAAGATTTTTTTTGGCTTTGAAAATTCACGCTTTTTTAGCCAAAAACTCAAAGTAGTTACAATTTATTAAAAGGATGAAAAATGACAAACTTATTATCTATCACAAGAAGACCGGCTGACCACTTTTTAAGCGGTGCTATCATCGCTGGTATCGGTTCTGTTTTGCTAAATGCAAAAGACTGCAAGGACGACTTGCCAAAACTTGGTAAAAAGGCCTTAAAAGCCAGTGTTTTGGGCGGTATCACTGCATACACAGCCATACACGCATCAAATTGCATAGCAAACGGACATTATTTGGACGCTTCGACCACCATAGCTTTGGGCGTGGGCGGAGTTTTGTTAGTCGATAAATTCAAAGCCTAGTCGCATAAATTTGCGTTAATTAAGGCAAAATTTGCAAATTTGATTAAAAATTTGCCTTGCCAAAGTTTGCAAAACTCGCATTTAGCGGTTTTGTTTGTGTTTTATTCGCTATTTTTTAAAGGCGATTTAAAAGCAAATTTACATTAAAGGAAAAAACATGGAAAATCCATACATAAACATAGATAAAAACTATTATTGTCCGGTGGATACGGGCGTATCAAAAGACGCGCAAAATCATACGCAAAATCCATACATCACAAATGTGAATCAAGTCCAAAACGGCGTCGATCCACAACACTTAAATCCTTTTGGCATGGGTGTCGATCCCCAACACGCAAATCCTTTTGGCGTCCAAAACGCTCCGTTTTTTGCTCCAAATGCCCCATTTGCGTCTAATGGCACGCCAAATTTCGCAAACGCCCAGTATGGCATGAACCAAGCAAACGCTCCATACGGCACAAATCAAGCAAACGCTCCATACGGCACAAATCCAGCAAACGCCCAGTATGGCATGAATCAAGCAAACGCTCCATACGGCACGAACGATGGATTGCATTTGCCGTTTTTACCAGAAGGATTTAACACGGCCGGCTTGCTAAGAGGGCTCGTTATAGGCGGTATCGCAGCCTATATCCTTAGCAATCCAAAAACCCAAGAATACCTTTTTAAAGCTATCATAAAAGGTGGTTCGCTCATCAACGCCGGCATCGAAGAGCTAAAAGAACGTTTCGAAGATGTTAAAGCCGAGATCGATGCAAACAAATAAAGTTAAAATCGTCAGCCAAAGCAAAAATCGCGTCCGCCTTAGGGTCGCACAACTTTGCGACGAAAGCGATATAAGCTTTGTCGAAGCGAGTATTTCTGAACTAAGCAATGTCAAAAACGCACGTGTAAATATCTACGCAAAAAGCGTTATCATCGAGTATAACGATGATTTGCAAGGCATTTTGGACTTCGTAAGTGGGCTTGAAATCCCTAAAAAAGCCAAAAACGCCACGACAGCGAGCAAGGCTGAAATTTATAAAGCCACCGCTGCCCTTGCTATCACGCCTTTTGTGAGCGATACGAGGATAAAAGCTGCCATAAGCGTTGCAGCCGCTGCCAAACCTCTAATTCAAGGCGTAAAAGAGCTAAAAAACGACGGGCTGACTTCAAAAGTGCTCGAATCCCTAGCCCTTGGCGTGAGCCTTGCAAGGGGAGATTATCTAGCGGCAAATGGCACGAATTTTATGCTAAGTTTGGGCGAATACATGGAAGAAAGCACCGCCTATCGCAGTGACGATCTCATCAAAGAACTCGCCAAACCAAGCATAGAAGAAGTCTGGGTCGAGCATATCAAAAACGGCAAAAAAGAGCTTATAAAAACCAAAACCGCCGATCTCAAAAAAGGCGATATAGTCGTCGTGAGTGCTGGCGAAAACATAGGCATAGACGGCTACATAGTCGCTGGTGAAGCTAGTGTAAATCAAGTCTCCATGACAGGCGAAGCAGAGCCGGTGCGAAAAAGCAGAGGCGATCGCGTCATTAGCGGAACCATAGTCGAAGAAGGTCAGATCAAAATTTGGGCTGAAAATGTTGGCGACGACACCGCAACAGCACGTATCAAAGAATACATCCAAAGCTCTTTGAACGAAAAATCAAACATCGGACTAAAAGCCGCAAAACTTGCCGATAAACTCGTGCCAGTTACTCTCGGACTAGCGGCGGCTTCGTATGTGTTTAAACGAGACGCAAACAGCGTAGCCAGCGTGCTTCAAGCCGATTATTCGTGTGCTCTCAAACTTGCCACCCCTGTCGCTTTTAAATCAAGCATTTCAAAAGCCGGCAGAAACGGAATTTTGATAAAAGGTGCCAAGGCTATCGAGGCTCTCGCAAACGCCGATACCTTTGTTTTTGACAAAACCGGCACGCTAACAAATGGGCATTTAAAAGTCGAAGAAATTTATTCTTTTGATGAAAATTTCAGCAAAAACGACCTTTTAAATCTCACCGCCAGTGCCGAAGAGCATTATTTTCACCCGGTCGCCGAAGCGATAGTCGATGCGGCAAAAGAGCAAGGATTTAAGCATATTCACCACGACGAGGTCGAATTTATCGTGGCTCACGGCGTAAAAACCACGGTGGATAAAAAAGTCCTTATCATAGGCTCACGACACTTTATCGAAGAAGATGAAAAAATCGACTTCAAAGGCAAGGAAAAAATCATCGCTGACGCCCTAAAACGTGGGCTTACCTTGCTTTATATCGCCTATGACAAAAAACTAGCCGGTATCATCGCCATGAAAGACGAAATGCGTCCAAACGCCAAGGCCATGCTAGAATCCTTGCGAAAATCCGGCGTAAAAGAGCTGGTTATGCTCACCGGCGATATCCAAAGCAAAGCGGACGAAACCGCCAAAGAGCTGGGCATAGATAAGGTTTATGCAAACTGCTTGCCGACGGATAAGGCAAACATTATCGCCGAGCTTAAAAAAAGTGGCAAAAATGTCGCTTTTGTGGGGGACGGCATAAACGACGCTCCAAGCCTTAGCAAGGCAAATGTTGGCATAAGCATGCACAAAGGCGCCGATATAGCCAAGGCTAGTGCGGATGTAAGTCTGCTAAAAGACGATATCATGGGCATCGCAATGATAAAGGGACTAAGCGTAAAAACCATGCGTTTGATAGATTCGAATTTCAAAATCACGGTCGGCGTAAATTCAGCCATACTTGGTGCGGCTACTTTTGGGCTGCTAAATCCGATAGCAACGGCTGTTTTGCACAATGGCACGACCATTTGGCTTTTGTTAAATTCGATGAAAGGTGTCAAATTTGAAGACAAATAATGTTCAAATTTGGCTTGAATTTATAAGAATTTGCTCTAAATTTGATACAAATTTGAACTAAATTTGATGAAAATTTATAGCAAATTTGATTAAAGCTTTTGAACGCATTTTGCGTTATTAACACAAAGGAAAAAGCGTGAAAACTACACAAATACAAGGCAAACTCTTAGATCTTAACGCACACAGAGAGTTTGCGAAAGTCGGCGTGGGAGTTAGTTTGGGCTTGGCTGCTGTTACAGCGTTAAATCTCAAAGACCGCACTTTTAGACGCTTGCATACGCTTTCTGGCATCGCACTTGTGGGCTTTGGGATTTATCATTATGGGCTGTATAACAACGGCTTTATCCAAAGATACATCAACAACGCCCGAAAAGCCAAAAGACTAAAAGTGCAAAAAACTGATGAGAAATTTTAGTTTATATTTTCAAGCGTCGAAGACAAGTCAAAGTTGTTTTTGACTTGTCTTTTATTAAATTTTTTAGATTTTTTACCTAACAATTTTTTTTAAAAAGCACAAATCAAATTTAATCAGCCATGACTAACCTTTGATATTTAAAATAGGCTTGATGTGTTCGATTATTTCGACAAGTTCGCTTTGGGCTTTCATGACTTCAAAAATATTTTTATACGCCCTTGGTGCCTCGTCACACATTTGCTCTGTGTGATTGGTGATGATACCCACCATATCGGCGTTTAACTCATCTAAACTTATGCTTTTTTTAGCCACATTTCTTGACATTACTCTACCAGCTCCATGCGATGAACTTTGAAGCGAATTAGCATTACCCAACCCACGCACTATAAAGCTACCATCACGCATATTGCCCGGTATCACGCCGTATTCGCCAAGTTCGGCACTGGTTGCACCCTTGCGGTGGATAATAAAATCTCCATTTATTATGGCGTGATTGTGATTTTTGTTTATAAACATTAACTCATCAGCCACGCCAAGGGCGGTTTTGATTTTAGCTATCATATTTTTTCGGTTTTGCAAGGCAAATTCCAAGGCACAATTCATATCCATGATATAATTTTTACCCAAAGGCGAAGCGATATCTAGTCCAAAATGCCCTTCAATGCTAGTTTTTGCTAGTTTTTCTTGCGATTTTTGCATAAATTTTTGTAAAGCAAGGGCAAATTTTTCTGGATTGTGCTTTTTAAATTCCACATTTTTAGCCTCAAATTCGCTTTTTAACTCATCTAAATTTATGCTTTGTAAAAATGCCTCTTTCATATAATGTTCGGCTATTTTTTTCCCAAAACCACGTGAACCAGAGTGTACCACCGCCCAGACTTTTTTATCACTTCCAACACCAAGTTCTAAGAAATGATTTCCGCCACCTAATGTGCCTAGCTGATATTTTCCAAGCTTATCAAAAATCTCTTTTGCCATGTCGGTGCAAGCAGGCATATCGGCAAAAATTTGTGCTTTTTCTTGCTTTTTTATGCCAACTG
This sequence comes from Campylobacter sp., assembly GCA_024680445.1. Lineage (GTDB taxonomy): Bacteria > Campylobacterota > Campylobacteria > Campylobacterales > Campylobacteraceae > Campylobacter_A. The sequence goes on along the minus strand of JAILCJ010000089.1, from coordinate 8,386 downwards.
GTATGCTTGCTAAAATATCGTTTTTGATTTTTTCTAGATCAAGCCCATTTGCCGTAATATCAAATTTGATAGCACACATACCACAACCTATATCATAGCCCACATAAGCAGGAAATATAGTGCGGTATGATTTCACCACAGCACCTATTGGCAAGGTATATCCTGTGTGAGCATCGCTCATCAAAGCCCCAGCTACATTGCATTTTAGCTCCATGGCTTTTTGAAATTGCTCCAAAGCCTCTTGCTCTAAAATTTCAGCGTAAATTTTAATATGTTTCATTTTTTATCCTTTCGTGCTAAAATACTAAAATAAATTTTTGACATATTTTGTCAATTTTAAAAAATTAAGCAAAAAAGAGAAAAAATGAGTAAAATTTCATCTACATATAGAGTGATAGAGATACTTCGGGATTTGCAAAATGGCAGGGTGCTAAGCATAAAAAATTTGGCTAGTTATTATGAAACCAGCGAACGTAGCATAAGAAGGGACTTTGAGCTGATAGCTGAAATTTTTGGCGATATTTTGATAAGTCCAAAAAAGGGCGAGTTTGCCATGATCCAAAAAGCCGTGCTTGAAAATGTGCTAGAAAGTAGCGAAATTTACATGCTAAAAGACATTTTAACTTTTGGCAAAAAGTATAATTTATCTTTGGATAAAGACATAGACGAAAGGCTAAAAAACACCTTGCTAAGCCCACAAATGCATAGTCCTTATGTATTTGTGCATAAACCCTATGAAGAAATTTTTACAAATAAAGACAAATTTAAATTCCTAGAACAAGCCATAAAATCCCAAAAACAAATCATTTTTACTTATAAAAATTTAGATAGGATAACTTCGTTTTGTCTAAATCCGCATAAAATCGTCTTTATAAACGAAAATTTTTACCTAGCCAGTTTGAGTAAAAACGAAAATATGATACTTAGCCGAATAGCCATGATGAGCGATATCAAATTTAGCGGTAAGAAATTTGATAAAAACTACACATTTTTGGACTTTTGCGAAAAACTTACTTCGCCGTGGGCAAGATTTTTGCCTGATTATAAAAACAAATTAATCGATGTCATAATCGAACTTCCAAAAGCCCAAGCAAAGTATTTTAAACTCAAAAAATTTCACCCCAGCCAATACATCATAAGCGAAGATGAAGCGGGCTTTGTTAGGGTTGGCTTTAAAGTAACAAGTCAAAACGAAATCATACCCATCATAAAGTCTTGGATACCTTATGTAAACGTGATAGCACCGCAAAATTTGGTAGATATCATGAGAAAAATCAGCGAGAGATTTTATGATAAAACTCATGGCATTTCTAGAAAAAATCAGCAAAAATTATCATAGCAAATCCAAAAAAATCTCATCAAATTTGCCTACATTTTTTTGGGCTTTTTGCGTAATTTAAAAGAGTAAATTTTATAAAATTTTAGCCTTTTAGGGATATATTTTTAATGGTATTTTGGTGTTTGAATTCATTTTTTCATAACATTTTTGCCTTAAAATTTGACATATTTTGTCAAAATAATTTTTTTTATTTTTATCAAATTTGATTTATTTACAAAAGTTTAATAATCAAATTTATGCTATGATTTCTGACGCAAAACATGAAAAATCTTTTACGCAAAAAAGGATAAAAATGAAAAAAATAATTTTTGCCATTGCTTTATGTTTACAAAGTTTTGGTGCCGAACTTTTGGTGCTACATACTAATGATTCACACGGTCATGTTCTTTCAAATAAACAAAAAATCGATGCAAACACAAGCCTAATGATAGGCGGACTTAGCACACGAGCTAGCTTGATAAAACAAATACGACAAGGGCATAAAAATGTATTGATCTTGGACGCTGGGGATATAAATACCGGCGGCGCACTCTCAAACGCCCTTCACGCAAAACCTGATATCTTGGCATATAACGCCATGGGTTATGACGCCGTAACCATCGGCAATCACGAATTTGATAACAACACAAGCCTTTTAAAAGATCAAATAAAACTTTCAAAATTTTCTTGGCTTAGTGCAAATGTTACGCAAAATGGTAAATTTATAGCAAAGCCTTATATTATCAAGGATTTTGGCGAATTCAAGGTCGGCATTTTTGGCTTAACAACATGCACGAGCAAAGAAAGTGCCATGCTAGAAAAAGATATATTTATACAAAACGAACTAGACGCAGCCAAAACCGCCATAGCCGAGCTAAAAGCAAAAGGCGTGGATATAATCATCGCTTTAACTCACCTTGGCGATGTAAAAGACAAGGCAAATCAATTTACTAGCATAGATTTAGCAAATTCGCTAAATGGAGTGGATTTGATCATAGACGGACACTCACACTCATATTTTTCAAGCCCTAAAATCATAAATAACACGCCCATAGTTACCGCAAAATGCTTTGGTGCTTATCTTGGCGTAGCGCGTATGCAAATAAAAGATAAAAAAGTGCATGATTTTAAGTGGGAGAGCATTTTGGTAGATGATAAGCTTTATCCAAAAGATAGCCAGATACAAGGCATCATCGAGCCATTAAAACAAGATTTTCAAAAAGATTTAAATCAAGTGATTTTTACGGCGGCATCGGATTTTGGCGATGATATAAAAGCGGCTAGAAAAGGGCAAAGTCCAAACGGCGATTTGGTGGCTGACGCTATTAAATTTGCGGCAAAAAAAATAGATAAAGACACGGATTTTGCCATAACAAACGGCGGCGGAGTAAGAGAAAATTTCGATAAAGGCGAAGTGAAAAAAGCCGACATTATGAAAGTTTTGCCCTTTAAAAATCAAGTAATGATAGTTAAAATGCGTGGAGATGATTTGCTTAAACTTTTATCGCAAGTCCATAACCTTGGCAGCGGAGGCTTTTTGCAAGTTTCAGATGGCATTAGCTACACCTTGCATTACGATAAATACGGTAAAAACGGCCTTATAAGCGATATCAAGATAAACGATGTTTTGCTAGAAAAACAACGTGTTTACACCTTTGGGACAAATGATTTTACATTTAAAGGTGGCGATGGCTATAAATTTAGCGGTGTTTTAAGTGCAAAAAATACGAAAATTTCGGTATTTGATGCCTTGATAGAGTATGTTAAAAATTTAAAACAGCCCATTTCTCCAAATAAAAAAAAGAGAATCAGGTTAGAATTTGACATCAAATTTGATTAGTTTAATAGACAAAAATCCCAACAAAAAAAGCAAAATCATCTTTGATAAATCATAAAATCGCTTAAAATAGCATTTTAAAAGCCAAATCTAATTTAAATAAATTTATAATTTCAAAAAACAAAAAAAGGTTAAAAATGGATAAATTTTTAAACACTTTCAACAGCCTTCTTAATTCTACAAACGACTTTTTATACGGCTCATTTTTGGTTGCTATCCTTATAATCGCTGGAATTTATTTTAGCTTTTTAACCAAATTTGTGCAGTTTCGCTTGGCATTTGACGCCATAAAAGTGCTTTTAGAAAAAGCCGATAGATATCACAGAAACAGACTAACGCCTTTTCAAGCTTTGATGATTTCAACTGCTTCAAGGGTCGGCATTGGCAATATCGCGGGCATAGCAACGGCTATCGTTGCTGGTGGACCGGGTGCTTTGTTTTGGATGATGACCATGGCGTTTTTGGGCGCTGCATCGGCATTTGCAGAAAGCACCTTGGCACAAATATACAAAAGCCACGACAAAAACGGCTTTAAGGGCGGGCCAGCGTATTACATCAAAAATGGTTTAAATATGCCTCGTCTTGGTAAAATTTTTGCTTTTATTCTTATTTTGACCTATGCTTTTGGCTTTAATGGTTTGCAAAGTTATACGATGACTTCGGCGTTTGAAGTGTATTATAACCAGCACTCTGCCGATGTTAGCTTCGCTCAAAGCTCTATGCCATTTGCGATAGGGCTTATTTTAATGGCTTTTGCTAGCATACTTTTTTTCTCAAAGAGCCAAATCATCGGTAAAGTTAGCTCTTATGTCGTGCCTTTCATGGCTTTGACTTATGTTGGTTTGGCTATCATAGCCATAAGCATAAATTTTTCAAAAATTCCAGCTGTTTTGTCGTTGATTTTTGAAAGTGCCTTTGATTTTAAGGCGATTTTTGGGGGTTTTGCAGGCAGTGTTATAGCTATTGGCATAAAACGGGGGCTTTTTTCAAATGAAGCTGGTATGGGTTCGGCTCCAAATGCCGCCGCCGCCGCACACACTAGCCACCCAGTCAAACAGGGTTTGGTTCAAGCCTTGGCGGTTTTTATAGATGTTTGCATTTGTATAGCAACCGGACTTTTGGTGCTTTTCTCACAAGTTTATGCCACAAAAACCTTAGGGGTAAATGGCGAAGTTTTGACTGCATTACCACTTGTTCAAGCGGCGATGATGGAGTATTACGGAGAGATAGGCATGCACTTTACAACCGTTGCTGTCGTGCTTTTTGCGATAACTTCTCTTATAGGAAATTTTTACTATGCACAAGCAAATATCAAATTTTTAAGCCAAAATTCTATAATAAATCTAAGTTTTAAAATTCTAGCTGTTTTAATGGTTTTTATGGGTGCACAGATGAATTTGCAGTTGGCTTGGAACTTGGCTGATGTGCTAATGGGAGCAATGGCTACTATAAATATCTTTGCCATAGTTTCGCTTTCAAAAGTTTTATCAAAAGCCATAAAAGACTATGAAAATCAGCGAAAATTTGGGCTAAATCCGGAATTTAACCCAGAAAAATTAGAGATCAAAAATACAAGCTGCTGGAAAAGGGACTAAATGTTTATAAGTGAAGCAGAAATTTTAAATTATATAAATGAAGATTTGCCTTATTTTGACCTTACGACTTCTTTGCAAGATATCGATAAAAACGCTGTTTTAAGCATATTTTCAAGAGATGAAATTTGCGTTAGCGGAGCAGATATAGTTGCAAAAATAGCAAAAATTTTAAATTGCAAAGCAGAAATTTTGATAAAAGATAGAAATTTTGCCAAAGCAAATGATACTATCGTCAAAATTTACGGAGCTTACAATGATGTACACAAGGCTTGGAAACTTTGTCAAATTCTGCTTGAATACACTTGTCAAATCGCAACTTATACACATAAAATGCAAAGTTTAGCAAAATCCGTAAATCAAAAATGCGAAATCCTAAGCACCAGAAAAAGTTTCCCTTTTGCTAAAAAAATTTGCCTAAATGCGGTTTTGCACGGCGGAGGCGGAGTGCATAGGCTAAATTTAAGCGATAGCGTTTTGTTTTTTAAAAATCATATAAAAGCCTATGAAAATTATGATGAATTTTTAGCACAAATTCCAACTTTTAAAGCAAAAGCACCAGAGCGAAAAATCGGCGTAGAGTGCGAAAATTTAGACGAATTCAAAAAACTTTTAAAAGCCGATGTAGATATGATTCAGTGCGATAAATTTAGTTTAGAACTTTTAAGCGAGGCGGTAAATTTACGCGATAGGATAAATAGCCGATGCAAAATTATCGCAAGCGGTGGAATTAATGCAAAAAATGCAAAAGAGTATGCCGCCACAGGCATAGACGCCATAACGACCTCGGCACCTTACACGCAAGGCCTTGCCGATATAAGTGCAAAAATCGAAATTTTATAAAATTTGATATAGTCTATTTTAAAATCATAAAACATAAACACTCTTTATAAAAAGCGTTTTTCAAATTTAAAACAAAACACATTTTGTCCTAACTATTTAAAATATCTTTTTAGCTTTATAATTTTTTAAGCGTTCTCAAAGCCCCCCCCTTTATTCTTATAACTGACATAAAAAGAGTGACTTTTACCCTAAAAATCATTATGAATATCTTTAACAACCACTAACAAATGGTAGTAAAAACCACTAATTCAAACAGAAAAAATATATAAAAATGTTGCTTTTTATTTTAAAGGGACTTACTCTAAACTTACTCTTAAATTCACTCTAATAGAAAACTTAAAGCAATGTATAGATTATGGTGATAACGATAAAATCGTGGTTGCGGAGGGCGGATTTGAACCGCCGACCTTCGGGTTATGAGCCCGACGAGCTACCACTGCTCTACCCCGCTTCATGTTGTATGAGATTTTAGTAAGTGGATGGGGTAAGAGGATTCGAACCTCTGAATGACTGGACCAAAACCAGTTGCCTTACCGCTTGGCGATACCCCAATCTTTTGAAGTGAAGTCGTAATTATAGTGATTTTTTATAATTTTGTCAAGAAAATTAAACAAAATTTTCAAAAAATTTACAATTTTTTTGCTATGCTTTCACATTTTTATAAATTTTCCACTTTAAAAACACTAATAATTACGACATAAAAATTTTACAAAAAAATTAAAATTTAAATTTTAAATCATTTTTTAGTAAAATCAAGTTTTTGAAAATCAAAAATTATTTTTCAAAAATTTAAAATTAAAAAAGTGAATAAATGACAAAAATTTTATTACTAGGTTTTGGTGGATTTGTAGGGGCTGTTTTAAGATATTTTTTATCAAATTTGATAAATAAAATTTTTAGCAATTATGCGATAGCAAACACGAGTTTTGGGGATTTTCCGCTGGGGACTTTTTGCGTAAATGCCATAGGTAGCTTTGCCATAGGTGTGCTTTTAAGTTTAAATTTAAGTTCAAATTTGAAACTATTTTTCGTAAGCGGTATGCTCGGTGCTTTCACGACTTTTTCGACTTTTAGTTATGAAAATGTTTCGCTATTTTCAAGCAACGCATTTTTGGCTATCTTAAACATATTTTTAAGCGTTATTTTCTGCCTTTTGTTTTGCTATTTTGGTGTGATTTTGGCTAAAAATTTCGCATGAAAACCTATATCATCATAGACTTAAAATCTTTTTACGCCTCCGCCGAGTGCGTTGCCTTGGGGCTTGACCCGTTTAAAAGCGATCTAGTCGTTGCCGATACTAGCCGAGGACAAGGCACGGTTTGCCTAGCCGTTAGCCCTCATCTAAAAGCCAAAGGCGTTCGCAACAGATGCCGACTTTACGAGATTCCAAAAGATATAAACTACATCGCCGTGCCGCCTCGCATGCAGTATTATATTAACTGCGCTGCCCAAATTTACGGCATTTATCTAAAATATATCGCCAAAGAAGATATCTATGTTTATTCGATAGATGAGGCCTTTATAGATATAAGCGATTACATGAATTTTTACAATCTTGACGCAAAAAGCATGGCAAAAATGATAATGGACGATATCTTTAAAAGCACCGGCATAACAGCCACTTGCGGGATAGGCACCAACCTTTATCTAGCCAAAATCGCCCTTGATATCCTAGCCAAACACAACCCAGACAACATAGCCTATCTGGACGAAAATCTTTACAAACAACAACTTTGGACGCACAGACCGCTTAGCGATTTTTGGCGAATCGGCAAGCAAACTCAAAAAAAGCTCGAACATTACGGCATTTACTGCATGAAAGATCTAAGTATCGCACCCTTTGCCCTGCTCGAAAAAATTTTTGGCATAGACGCCGACATCGCCCTTGATCACGCAAACGGCATCGAACCGACAAGCATAGCCGACATCAAGGCATACAAGCCGTCTACAAAATCATTTTGCAATTCCGAAATTTTGCCACGGGATTACGAATATCACGAGGCTTTAACGGTTTTAAAAGAAATGTGCGAAAACCTCTCGCTAAGGCTATTTAACAAAAATTACAAAGCCAACGGCATAACGATAAATATAATTTTTGCCGATAAAAATTTGCCAAAACAAAGAGCAAGTTTAAGCTTCAAAAACCCCACAAATATCGCAAATTTCATCATACAAAGCGTTGAAAAACTTTATCTTAGCAAGGTCAAAAACCTAGGCACGATTCGCCAAATTTTTGTAAGTGCTAACAATGTTACAAAAGAGAATTTTAAACAAGAAAGTCTATTTGACGAGTTTGACAGCAAAGAAAAAAGCCTGCAAACAGCCATAAATTCCATAAAAGAAAAATTTGGCAAAAACGCCATACTTCGAGCCATAGACTTATTGCCAGAAGCAACCGCAAAAGATAGAAACGAAAAAATCGGCGGACACAAAAGCGGTGAAAATAGCTAAATTTTAGCTTCAAATCCCCCCCTACACGAAGTTTTTGCTTATCAAATTTGATATTTCCGCCACCCTGTGGATTTTTGTTTTTATCAAATTTGATTGTTTAAATTATCAAATTTGATTTGCTAAATTATCAAATTTGATTCGTTTTTGGCTACTCTATGGATTTTTTGTATTATCAAATTTGATTGTTTAAATTATCAAATTTGCTTTGAAAATTCATCAAATTTGATTCGTTTTTGGCTACTCTGTGGATTTATATTTTTATCAAATTTGATTGTTTAAGTTATCAAATTTGATTGTTTAAATTATCAAATTTGATTTTGCAAATTCATCAAATTTGAATTATCA
>JAILCJ010000002.1 GCA_024680445.1 Campylobacter sp. | reverse complement strand
TTGTTATTTCATGAGAAAATTATATAAAATTTTTTCTTTTATAAAAGATATAAAACTTAAAAATTTTAAAAATATTTTTTTAAAGTGTTTAAAATTGGAGTAAAATAAAAAGTTAAATTTAAAAATTTGATTTAATTTTTGGGCGTTGTTTAGTTTGATTACGCCCAAAATAAGTCTTACGCCTCTAAAATTGCTCCGTTGCTGGCGTTTGTGACAAGTTTTTGATACTGTCTTAGCCAACGACCTTCGACTTTTTTGCCGGCGTATTGCCAATTTGCCTTGCGTTTTGCTATTTCGTCTGGACTAAGGCGAACATTTATAGAAAAATTATCCACATCTATATCTATGATATCGCCGTCTTCGAGCAGTCCTATCATACCGCCTTCGGCTGCTTCTGGGCTAACATGTCCGACGCTTAAACCCCTTGTTGCACCGCTGAATCTACCGTCCGTAATAAGGGCAACATCCGCACCAAGTCCTCGTCCCATTATTAAACTTGTTGGACTAAGCATTTCTTGCATGCCTGGGCCTCCCTTTGGACCTTCGTAGCGAATCACGACAACATCACCCTTGCTTATGCGACCGCTTGAAATGCCCTCTATGGCTTCATCTTGGCTATTAAAACAAACAGCCTTGCCGCTAAATTTGCGATCGCCAACGATGCCAGCTGCTTTTATGACGCAACCTTGTTCGGCGAGATTGCCAAAAAGTATGGCTAAACCGCCTCGCATAGAGTAGGCATTGCCAACGGCGTGTATGATTTTTTCATCTTTGATAACATCGTTTTTGACGCGTTCGCCAAGGGTTTCGCCGGTGATTGTCAAGGCGTCTAGATTTAGCAAATCCGCCTTATAATTTGCTATCTCGTGGATAATGGCACTAAGTCCGCCAGCTTTGCCGACATCTTGCATATGAACGCCCGGCAAACTTGGGCTAACTTTGGCTATATGTGGCACGCTGCGTGAAATTTCGTTTAGTTCTTTGATATCAAGAGGTGCGTCCGCTTCTCGGCTTATGGCTAGCATATGTAAAATGGTATTTGAGCTGCCGCCCATTGCCATATCGATAACCATGGCGTTTCTGATAGTTTTTTTGTTAATGATATTGCGAATTTTGAAGCGATCATCTAGTGCTATTTCGCAAATGCGTCTTGCGGTGGCTCGCAAAAGTTCTTCGCGTTCAGGGCTTAGGGCGAGTATGGTGCCGTTACCTTTTAGGGCTATACCCATGCCTTCGCAAAGCGTATTCATCGAGTTTGCTGTAAACATGCCAGAGCAACTACCGCCACCCGGACAGGCGTTACACTCGATAGTTTTTAGCTCATCGGCTGTGATTTTTTTGGTTTCAAACTGACCCACGGCTTCAAATGCGGTGTTTAGATCGATTTGCTCCCCATTTAATCCTCGTCCAGCAGCCATAGGACCGCCACTTACAAAGATAGTCGGTACATTTACTCTTAGTGCGCCCATTATCATGCCGGGCACGATTTTATCGCAGTTTGGTATGCATACAAGAGCGTCGAGTTTGTGAGCGTTCATAACGCTTTCAACTGAATTTGCGATGATTTCACGACTTGGCAAGGAGTAAAGCATGCCATTGTGACCCATGGCGATACCGTCATCAACGCCTATGCAGTTAAATTCAAAAGGCACGCAACCATTTTTGCGAATTTCGTCTTTTACGATAGCGGCATAAGTATTTAAGAAAAAATGCCCCGGTATACATTCTATAAAGCTGTTTGCAACGCCGATAAATGGCTTGTCAAAATCTTCGTCTTTTAGCCCAGTTGCGCGTAGCAATGAGCGGTGCGGGGTGCGTGTGTAGCCTTTTTTTATCACATCACTTCTCATTTATATCCTTTTGTGTGAAATTTGTTGATTATAGCAAAAGTGCCTTTAAACTAGAAGTTTTTGGCGAATTTTGCCTTAGAAATCGGCTAAGTTTTTTCGCATGGTAATGAAATTTTTATCGTTAAGAAAAAATTGAGAAAATTTTGCTTTTTGGTTTAAATTTGATATGAAATTTTGGGCTTTGGCAAATAGTTTTTATCGCAGCAAATTTGATTTTTATCTAGGCAAATTCTAAACTAAAATCGTTTTATCAAATTTGATGTTTTTGGCAAAATTTACAAAGAAATTTTGCCAAATTTAATAGGAGGTTTAAAGCTTTGGCTTAGGATAAAATTTCGTCTAAGCTGATGTATTCGCCGACTTTGCCGGTCATTGGTTCTACATCTGTATTTACAGGCAAGGTTTTTTTGCCCGGTCTCCAACCAGCAGGGCAAACTTCGCCGGTTTTGCTAGCATGTTGCCATGCCTTTACTTGGCGTAAAAATTCGTTTACATTTCTACCAACCATTGGGGCTTGGACTTCTTGGGCTACACAAATGCCGTCTGGATTTATAAGGAATCTACCACGAAGTGCTTGACCTTCGCCTTCTATCATTACGCCAAACGCTCTACTTACCGTACCTGTTGGATCGGCACCTATGGTGAGTTTAAGTCCTTTTAAAAGCGGTTCTGTTTCTACAAATCTTTTGTGTGAAAATTTTGTATCTGTTGAAACTGCCAAAATTTCAACGCCGAGTTCTTTAAATTCATCATATTTTGCGTTCATGGCGGCTATTTCTGTTGGGCAAACAAAGGTAAAATCAGCCGGATAAAAGCAAACTACATGCCATTTGCCTTTATAATCTTCGCTGCTAACTTTTGTGTAATGTCCAGTTTTGGCGTCGTATGCGTCCATGCTAAATTCTGGAACTTTTTGTAAAACTAATGATGATGACATTTTTTTATCCTTTTCTTGGGTTTGAACGGAAGCTTTTGCTTCAACTTCTTTGCGAGGTTCGATTTTTGCGGTATCGCAAGCCATTTTTTATCCTTTTTGTAAAAATTATCTGAGAATAGTAGCAAAAAAGTAATTATTTGTCAATAATAATTTTTATTAATTAGAAATTTTTTTAGAAAACATAATCAAATTTGATAAAAACTTACA
>JAILCJ010000016.1 GCA_024680445.1 Campylobacter sp. | reverse complement strand
AATTTTGAAGCAATGCCCATTTTACGAAATTTTGGAGAAACACTTATGCTAAGTTCCCAAAAATTACTCTGACATTTTAAATTTTTAGATATTGACGGTATAAAATTTTGTCTTTTTTGTAATTTTTTTTGCAAATTTGATGATAATTTTATGATATTTTCTAGAATTTTTTCTTCTTTTAAATTTTGGCTAGCTTGCATATTTTTGACTAAAATTTGTGCCTGCAAATTAGCCTCTAAGCGTCTAAATGACATACTAAGTCCCACGCGCTCAAGTCTACACATACCGGCTAATTTACCATCTTTATGATATAAATATATAACACAATCTGGATTATCGAGATGATAAGCAAACCATTTTACATGCGTATTAAAATCTATAGGCTTTGGATTTATGCCACTTGCTCGCACGCTTTTTTCATTTGAAAGCTCAAATACATCATTTATATCATCTTTTGTAGCTTTTCGAATCATATTTCTCCTTATTTTTAGCGAATTTTAACATTTTAATTAATTTCCATGCTTAAATTTAAAAACTCAAAGTAAAATAACAAAAATTTAAGTATTTTGGAGAAAAAATGATAAAAATTTTATTTGTTTGTCATGGCAATATTTGTCGTTCGCCTATGGCTGAATTTGTGATGAAGGATTTAGTTGAAAAATCAAATTTAAATAAGCAAGTTTACATTTTTTCAGCCGCTACGCACAATGACGAAATAGGTTCGAATCCGCATAGCCAAACCATCAAGATACTAAAAGAAAATAATGTCAAAATTTACGAACATAGGGCAATAAAAATTTGTGATGAGGATTTTGATAAATTTGATTTAATCTTATGCATGGACGATGAAAATATGGAGGTTTTAAAAAGAATTTATAGTGCAAAACTAAGAGTGGAATTTAACAAATTTGATAAAGATTTTTCGATGTCGCAAGATGATTTCATAGCTCAAAAAAGCAAAGAAAAGATCAAATTTTTGCTTGAATTTGCAGATGAGAATCTAAACAAAAGCCCAAAACACCGCGAACTAATCATAGACGACCCGTATTACACTCACAATTTTAAACAATGTTTTTATGATATAAATCGCTCTTGTCAAGGGCTTTTAAAGTGGCTAAAAAATCAAATTTGATAAATTTTTGAAATTTAATTTAAAAGATCAAGTCTATAAAGCAAGAAAAATAAGGCAAAACTTGAAAGATACACCAACCCAACTATAGAAAGCGTATCTAAAAGCGGTGAAATCGAGTTATCATTGCTCTTGACTAAAACATAGTTTAGATACGCAAAAATCGGCGTTGTTAAAAAGGACGCTATCATAGCAAAGTCCATCATAACAGCGACATTTCCAAGAAAATAAAACACTATAACTATACCAATAAACGAAGTTAAAATAAACCAAATTTTTAGCCCATTTTCACTATCTTGCCCCTTTTTTATAAGTATGCGAAAAGCTTCGTGATTTGCCCTAGAGTAACCGTCTATAACGGTCAAAGTCGTGCCAAACATACATAAAAACGCTATCAAGGCGATAAGAATTTTTGACCAATCGCCAAGCATCAAAGCATACATTTGCATAAGTTGAGATATGTATTTTGCACTCTTAGGCTCGATAGTTTCGCCACTTCCGTACTGCACGAGCACCCCAAGAGCCAAAAATACAAAGGCCAAAACTGCCATGGTGATATAGCCAAAATTTATGTCAAAAAGCCCATTTTTGGTATTAATTTTTGTATATTTTTTCTTTTCTCTTAGCCAAAGCGAACTTATCGCTGAAATTTCAAGCGGAGCTGGCATCCAGCCCATGAGCGCAACTATAAAAGGCAAAGACGATAACTCCCATACCACTGGTTCTGAAAAATTTGGCGAAAATTCCCTAGTTTTAAAAACTACTAACAAAACCGCCAAACACACGGCAAGCGTCAAAATAGTCATTATTATCTTTACGCTATTGTCTAAGAAGTTATAGCCACCTATAAGTATCATGGCGAGTACGATAACTATAAGTATGGCGGTAAGTTGAGCGGTTGATATGGGCAAATCAGGCAAGATATTTTGCAAAACCGCAGCGGTTAAAAGCCCCACGGCAGCGGTATTTACAAAGGCTGAAAAAATATTCATCACAAAAAATATCCAAAGATAAGCCTTGCTCTTGCTCGCATAACCTTCAAGCATAGAGTGTCCATTTTGCAAAGTGTATTGTGCACCAAAGCGAAAAAATGGGTATTTAAAAAGATTTACAAGTAAAATGATACCGGCTAACTGCCAACCATAAATTGCACCTGCTTGTGTTGATGAAATGATATGTGAAGCCCCAACGGCAGCTGTCGCCATGAAAACACCAGGACCAAGAGCAGCAAGCTGTCTTTTGTAATAAAATGGTATCATTTTCATCATCGCTCCAAAGTTATAGAAATTGTTAAAATTTGATTTAATTATATTATGTATTTATAT
>JAILCJ010000014.1 GCA_024680445.1 Campylobacter sp. | reverse complement strand
AAAAGAAAACATAAAACAAAGTAAAAAGATTTTAAATTTTTTCATATCATTGCCTTGAAAATATATGTTTTTTATTAGAAATTATTAAAACTCAAATTTGCCTTGTTTATCTTCGCCTTCGTTTAGCATGTTTATTAGTTCGGTTTTGTTGCATAAGATAAGGGCGTAGCGGAAATTTTTTAGTTCTTTTATCTCACTTAATTTATCAAAAAATATCGCCCCTTCGACACTAATATCGCAGTTTTTTGGTAGGCAAAATTTTACATCGTCAAAATGTTTTTGTAAAAAAGAGTGTTCTATGCAAAATAATTCTTCGTCGCTTTCGGCTATGATGGCACGAAAACTAGAACCAAAATTTACTGGTTTGAAGTTTTTGTCTATAAAAATTGGCTCAAAATGTTCTAAATTTTTCATATCGCCAAGTTTAAAGTCTATCTCGTGGCTTTTTAAAAATTTTAACAGTCCGCAAAAAGCAGGTAAAAATACTCGCGGAACGCTAAGATTTTGGTAAAAAATTTCATCGCAAATCACATTTGAAAAAAATATCGAACCAGAATTGATATTTTGACTTTTGGTATCGCTAAAAACTTGATCATAAAAAGGCGAGATTCTCTCTAAGGTGCGGGAATTTGAGCTAAAAAAACTTTCGCCTATGCCAGCTTTTAGGATTTTCAAGAAAAGTTCTGCGATATTTTCGCTGAGAATGGTTGCGTTTTTGCTAAGATTTAGACGCTTTAAAATCGCCATTTGCACGGGATTTACATAGAAAAATTTGAGTTTTTTTTGACTTGCTTCGTAACGCATCAAGCGGAAAAGTGCAAAGCGGAGATTATCAACCAAGATATAAGCGATTTCTGTATCGCTAATAGATATCCTAGCGTCCGAAATAACGGCGTATGCACCGTTTTTAATCGCTTGTGCTATATCTTCTTCATTGCACTCATCGGCTATAAAAGCATAGCCTTGTTTGATGTGCTTAGGTTCGAAGGCAAAGCCATTGATTTGCGTTATGGCTGGGCGATTTTCAAGTTCGCCTCTTAGCAACCTAAGCAGATCTTGGATATACATTTAGCCAACTATCGCCCCGTTTTTAACGGGTTTTTGTGTGCTAAGTAAGCAAAGTGAGCCGTCATTGGCACTCAAAATCATGCCTTCGCTGACATATTTTTTCATCATCGTGCGAGCTTTGAGATTTGCCAAAACGCAAACTTGTTTGCCTATAAGTTCGGCAGGATCGTAAAATTTGGCGATACCTGAAAGTATGGTACGTGTTTTATCTTCGCCAAGATCGATTTCAAATTTGAGTAGTTTATCGCTACCCTCGACCTTTTGGCAGTCCAAAACCGTGCCAACTTTAATGATAAGTTTAGCAAAATCATCAATAGAAATTTCGCTAGTTTTTACTTCTTCTTGAACTTTGGTTTTTGCAACTTCATGGGTTGGTAAAAGTTCGTTTTCTATACGTGGGAAAAGCGGTGAAACGGCACTTGCTTTGAAATTTATAATCTCATTTTGCAAGATCAGTTTTTCGTAATTTTGCGTGTTTATCTCAAAACCAAGAAATTTTGCTGCACTTGCCATGGTTTTTGGCATGGCTGGGCTTAGGGCTATGATGATTTGGGCAAGGATATTTGCACAAAGTGCCACAACGGCGTTTGCTTCATCAAATTTGGAATTTTTTACCAAATTCCAAGGTTCAAATTTGGCTATGGCTAGGTTTGCAAGTGAAACGGCTTTGAAAATTTCTTCAAGATAGCGGTTAGTTTGTAAGGTTTCTAGATTTTGACAAGCCAAATTTATATAGCCATTTGCTTCTTTTAACAAATCAGCGTGAAATTTTGCTACATTTTTGCTGTCTATATCGAAATTTGAGTATTTTGCACTCATGCCTATGGTGCGTGAAAGCAGGTTGCCAAGTCCATTGCCAAGTTCTGAATTTATCCGCTCTATAAGGGCTTTTTGGCTAAAATCTCCGTCTTGTCCAAAAGGCACTTCACGAAGCAAAAAGTAGCGGAAATTTTCAAGTCCGTAAGCGTCGGCTACTTCTTTTGGATTTACGACATTGCCTTTGCTTTTACTCATTTTTTCGCCATTTCTAGTCCACCAACCATGTGCCGCAACGCATTTTGGCAAAGGCAAATCAAGGCTAAGCAAAAATGCCGGCCAATACACGGCATGAAAACGCAAGATATCCTTGCCGACGATATGCGTGGTATTTTGCCAAAAATCCATGAGTTTATTGTCTCGCATGTAGCCAAGCGTGCTTAGATAGTTTACAAGGGCGTCAAGCCAAACATACATAACATGTTTTGGATCGTTTATGCTTTGCGGAAGTTTTATGCCCCACTCAAAACTTGTTCGTGATATAGAAAGGTCTTTTAAACCGCCTTTTACAAAGCTTATGACTTCATTTTTCTTGCCTTTTGGTATCACGGCATCGCTTTCATACCATTTTAAAAGTTGGTCTTGGTATTTGCTAAGTCTGAAAAAATAGCTTTCTTCTTTGACTATGCTTGTTTTTTTGCCACAATCAGGGCAGCAGCACTCATCAACGAGTTGAGTTTGAGTGTAAAAACTCTCGCAACTAACGCAGTAAAAACCCTCGTATTCGCCTTTGTAAATATCGCCTTTTTGATACATTTTTTCAAAGACTTTTTGCACGGTTTGGATATGGCTTTCATCTGTTGTGCGGATAAAATGGTCGTAAGAAATATCAAATTCGTCCCAAAGGGAGCGGAATTTCGCACTAATTTCATCTGTGTAAGCCTTTGGACTTTTGCCACGAGCGGTGGCTGCTTGTTGTATCTTTTGTCCGTGCTCATCTGTGCCGGTCATAAAATAGGTTTCATGCCCTTGCAAACGGCGGAATCTCGCCAAAGTATCGGCGATAATGGTGGTGTAAGCGTGTCCGATATGAGGGACATCATTGACATAATAAATCGGCGTGGTTATGTATGATTTCATCTTTATCCTTTAAAATTCAAAGCCACCGACATTGCCCTTAGACATAGAATCATAGGCACTATCGACAAAGTCTTTTCTGGTTTGGCACTCAAAAATTTCATTGCATTTAAAGCAAGAATTTAAATTTTTTTCGCTCTGACAATCTTGTAATTTTTCGCACATTTGATCAAATTTGATATCATAAGCGTCTTTTTTTTCTTCGTTTTCACTCATTTTTCTTGTCCGTAAAATTTATGCATAAGCTCTATCTCGTATGCCGAGCCAAAAAAGCATGGCGTACTTTGGTGAGTTTTTTCACAATTTAAATCAAGCAAGCTTGCATTTTGTCCGTCGCTGGTTTTGCCACCGGCGTTTTCATAGATAAAGGCAAATGGGAAAACTTCAAAAAGCATTCTAAGTTTGCCATTTGGATGATCGCTGGTGCCCGGATAGCTAAACAAACCGCCACCTTTTAGCAAAATTTGATGCAAATCGCTTACCATTGCACCAGAATATCGAAGTCTGTGCCCGCCTAAAAACAACTCACGGATAAAATTTTGGTGAGTTTGGCTCCAACCGCTTTGAGTGGCACCAGTGGCGTTTAGTTTGCCCTTTGCCCCTAGTTCTAAATCCTTGCAAAAAGCGAAAGTGCCGTCTTTTGCGAGACGATAAAGTTTTGGTTTTTCACCTTTTACGCAAGTTACAAATTCTAGTCTTGGACCATAAATCGTATAAGCAGCGGCAACAAGGTTTTTTGCCTTTGCTTCGTCTTGATAAATTCCAAAAATTGAACCTATGGAGAAATTTACATCTACAAGGCTTGAACCATCGAGTGGATCGTAAGCGACGATGTATTTTGCTTTGTCATTTAAAAGCAAGGGTTCATCTTTTTCTTCGCTGATTAAGGCTTTGAGATTTTGGACTTTGCTTAAATTTTTAGTGATGATTTCATCGCTTAAAACATCGAGTTTAAGTTGAGTATCGCCAGTGGCGTTTGAGTGGGCGGTGTAGCCAAGATCGGCGTATTTTATAGCCTCGGAAATTTGAGGTGCTATTTCTTTGATGGCTTGAAAAATTTCTTGCATTATACAACCTTTGCATTTTTTTCTATCCACTCACAAATGCCGTTGATATCGTCAAGGTTTAAGTGAGGGATGTTGAAATTTTTGTTTGTTTGATAACTTGCTAAGGCATTTGAAAAGCTAAGATAGCTTTCGTCTATCTCGTCTTTAAAGACGCTGATTCTAGGCAAGGGCAGGGTTTTTAGTCCCTCGACTATAAGCAAGTCAAAATCGCCAAGCATTTTTATCACATCGTCAAGTTCGGATCTGCTTTGGCTAAAATAAGTCGTTCTAGTCGGGCTTAATACCACGACATCTGCACCGGTTTGGCTAAATTTGTAGCTATCTTTGCCACGTACATCGAAATTTGCCTTATCGCTTGGATCGTGTTTGATAACGGCACATTTTAAGCCACGGCTCATAAAATTATCTACGACTTTTAAGATGGTCGTTGTTTTGCCACTATTTGAAGGGCCAGAAAAAGCAACGGCTAATCTTTTCATGATAAACCTTGATAAAAATTTAAGCGAGATTATATCTAAGAAAATGTTAAAATACGCTCAAATTTAAAGGTACAAAATGAAAAAAATTCTTGCAATTACAGCTATTTTGGCACTTTTTGCCTCTTGTGGGGATAAAAAAAATATAGTTTTTGAACCACTTAAAAACGAAACTCTTGCTTATACTTCAAAAGGTGAGATTATAAAAGGTACGCAACGCGTTTTGATAGTGGCGACTTATCTAAATCCTATATCAAAGGCGAAAATCGGCGAGGAAAACGAGAGATTCATCTTAGCTATAAATCCAAGTTCTGCCGAGTTAAACACACAAAGTGTGGCTATAAATAACGATAATAATGTTAGCATTAAAGAGCTTAGCAAAGACGATGCTTTAATGGAATTTGTTAGTTTTAACTTGCCGTGGGCGAAGTATTATGAGCTTTCAACGCCCAAAAAACAAAGCGACAAGTTAAAACTTAATTTCGAAATTTATCACTTAGGTGAGGTTGGCTTAGAGTTTGTAAAAATTCCGAAATCTTTATACTGGAACCCATAAGAGCCCTATAAACTATATAGTTTGATAAGACTTTTTTGCCGTAAAGTCTGGTTTCTTGTACCGGCACAAGCTCCATTGATAAAAATGGTTCAAATTTACCCTGTCTAAACATATTGTTTTTTGTGATCAATTTCTTTGTAAAGCCGATTCCGCCGTTGTAAGCATAGGCTGTAAATAGCGGGTGAAAAAGAAATTTATCAAGATAATTTAAATGGTGGTTGGCGAATCTATACGCTGTGTCCGTGTCAAATAATAAATCTTGATCGAAATTTGGTATTTTTAACTCTTTTTTGCCTATGGCATTTGCCAAAAACGGCATAAATTGCATGGTGCCGAGTGCATAAGAAGTTGAGATTATGCCCGGGATAAACAAGCTTTCTTGCCTTGCTATGGCGTAAATCATGGCTTTTCGGTGTATGCTTATGTTTTGAAGATAAGGCGAGTGAGGCATCACAAAATAATGTCTTTTGTAACCATAAGCCTTTTGCATAAAATACACATAGTATGCGATACTTTCGTTGCTATAAAATTGTTTTGCATACTCCATGGCTTGTTCGGCGTTTAAATTTTTTACGAGTTTTTTCATTTTTTCATAACAAAATGGGTCGTAAATGTTTTCTTGACCTTGATAGTGCATGTTTTTTGGACGAGGCACATAGATAGAAAAAGGTTCGCTAGGAATCAAGTCCTTAGCATAAAGTGAGTAAAGATTCACGCTTGTGCTTTGTGCCAAAGTAGATAAAATTTGCTTGTCTTTGCTTATGAGATAAACCCAAAATAAGGCGTTGTCTTTTTGCTCTTGTTTTTCAAAGCTTTGAGCAGCCCTTGTAAAAAACTGCTTTGCTATGGCTTCATTGCCAAGAGTTATAGCGTTTACGCCAAGCACGAAGGCTTCTTTTTTTTCTGTGATTTGTGGGTTGATTTTTAATAAATTTTGTCTAAAAATAGTGTAGTTTCTGTTTAAAACTATGGAATTTATAAGCGAAGTAAAGCCTTTTGAATTATAAAGTGTATCCATAAATTTTGCAGAAAATTCTTTGTTAAAATATAAATTTTTCTGTCCTTGGGACATGAGTTTATAGTAGGCTATAAATTCGTCTCCGGCGTTGATATTAGCAAGTGAATTTAAAATATTTGGCGTATTTAAAGCTAGTAAAATTTGAGCTTTTTTTGGATAGCTTTTTGATAAATTTTGAGCCAGTAGAGTTCTGGTTGCTGGACTAAGTTTTAGCGAGAAAGACACGGTGGTTAGGGTGTTTTGGCAAGATAAAGAAGCGTTTAAAATATTGCTAAGTCCAAAACCATGGCAAGGGCCTTTATCTAAGCTTTTGGGTGGGGGAGCTATTTTGTTTAAAGCCTTTGCACCGCCACCGCTTCGTTTTGTGATTTGAGTTTGCAAATAAATTGCTTGGGCTTTGCTAAGTCCTCTTTCTTTTGCTAAGCGGTAGATATAATAATCCTTGCTTAAACTATTTGGTTTTTTAATAAGTTCGTTATACTCGATAACACCGCCGTTTAAAACCGCCATTAAAAGGCTAAAAACTAAGAGAAATTTCATACAAAATCTTTACTAAAAGTCTATCTACAAATTGTAAGGCAAGCAAGACAATGATAGGTGCTATGTCTATCCCGCCAAAAGTCGTTGGTATAAAGCGTCTAAGCCATGCATAAACAGGCTCTGTTAGTCGCAACAGGGTTTGGATTATAGGATTGTATGGATCAGGGCGAATCCAGCTAATGACGGCTGCGATGATGATAACCCAGATATAAATTTGAATCACGGCATGTATAAGGTCAGCGACGGATTGAATCAAGGTTGAAATTATCATAACACTATCTCTTTTAATTTATCTTTTATAAGTGGATAAAGTTCTTTAAGTTCAGGGCCGTGCAAGTCGTTTGTAAGCAAGGCACGAAGTGGCATAAAGAAATTTTTTCCTTTTAAATTTGTTGCCTTCATAAGTTCGCTTTTAAATTCATCAAAACTATCGCATGTTTTTAGGCTTAAAAGTTTTTCTTTTATGAGGGCAAATTCGTTTTTATACTCGTCAGGAGCGATTTTTGGGCTAAAAATTTTGTTTATTTTTTCTTTGATTTCAGGTATGAGCGAACTTTCTTGTGTATAAAATTTTACAAGCTCTACCTTGTCTTTGCTAACTTCAAAAAGTTCGCATATCCTTTCATCACTAGCGATTTTTATGTGTTCGCGGTTTATATGTTTTAGCATATTCATATCAAATTTGGCTGGTGAGCGTGAAATTTTGCTTATATCAAACCATTTTGCAGCCTCATCTAAGCTAAAAATTTCGCATGGAGTTTTGTTGCCAAGCAAGACTAGATAGTTTGCTATGGCTTCTGGCATAAGTCCGTAGCTAAGCATCCATTTTACGCTACTGGCGTCATCTCTTTTACTCATTTTTTTGCCTTCTTCGTTTAAGATGATAGGTAAATGAGCGTAATTCATCTTGCCGGTGTAGCCAAGTCCCTCTCGGATAAGGTCTTGTTTTGGGGTGTTGCTTACATGGTCTTCGCCACGAATTATAAAGGTTACGCCTTCTAGCATGTCATCAACCGCACAAGCAAAGTTATAGGTTGGAGTTTTGTTTGCACGCATTATCACAAAACTATCTATGGCGTCTGGTTCAAAGCTAAGTTCGCCTTTTATGGCGTCTGTAAAACTCATGGCGGATTTTGGTTTTTTCATGCGAATAACAAAAGCTTTTTCGTTGTTTAAGACTTCTTGATTGCTTAAATGTTCGCAAGTGCCGTCATAGCGGTATGCGACACCGGCTTTTTTGGCGGCTTCTTTTTTGGCTTGCAATTCTTCTTCTGTGCAAAAACAAGCAAAAGCCTTGCCGTCTATGAGAAGTTTGCTAGCAAGTTGGCGGTGAAATTTTAAATTTTTACTTTGTATATAAATTTGTGCTGGTTTTATGCCAAATTTGGCTAAGATATCGAGAATTTCGTCCTCTTTGCCGTCTATATTTCTTTGAGTGTCTGTGTCTTCGATACGGAGTATAAAATCACTCTTTTCTTGCAAAGAGCAGATATAGTTAAATATCGCAGCTCGTAAATTTCCGATATGCATATCCCCTGTCGGCGATGGTGCAAAACGATACATTTTTTATCCTTATTTTTAAAGTGTCACATTATAGCTTTTTAAATTGAATTTAATTTTATAAATTTATCTCTTAGAAAGTAAAATATGTGTAAAATCACTCACTATCTTACATAAGGAGAGGCAATGAGCTTCATACAAGAATTCAAAGAATTCGCAATGCGTGGCAATGTCATAGACATGGCTGTTGGTGTCGTTATAGGCGGTGCTTTTGGTAAAATCGTTTCATCATTAGTTGGTGATGTAATCATGCCTATTGTTGGCGTTATAACAGGGGGCGTAAATTTCACGGATTTGAAATTTAATCTCAAAGACGCCGTTGATGGTGCGCCTGCTGTAACGATAAATTACGGCAATTTCATACAAACTGCGGTTGATTTTCTGATTATCGCATTTTGTATATTTTGCGTTATCAAAGCTATAAATTCATTAAAGAAAAAGGCTGAGCCAGAGCCAGAGCCAGAAGCACCTGCCGAAACCCCAGCAGATATTGCGCTTTTGACCGAGATCAGAGACTTGCTTAAAAAATAATTTTTCTCCGCCCATTTTTTGGGCGGTTTAAGGTTTGAAAAATGAAAGAACAAATTTACATAAGTATAACGGGTTTGACGCATTATTATGGTAAAAAACCCTTTGCTATCGGACGCGTGGTAAGGCTGAAAAAAGAGCCAAATAACGAGCATGACAATGAAGCTATAAATGTAAGCTTGCCCTTTATTGGCAAGATAGGTTATGTCGCAAACAGCGTAAATACAACTTATCTTGGCACCAGCAGTGCTGGTAAAATTTATGACAAAATCGGCAAAACCGCCTTTGCAAAGATCATGTTTATCACCCACTCATCGGCTATCGCTCTTATAGTTGATGAAAACGAAGCCAAATTTGATAATATTTGGGACAATTAAACTTCTACTTTTTAAATTTTTTTAATTTATCAAATTTAACTTTGAAATTCATCAAATTTGCTTTGTATTTTAGCTACCCTGTGGATTTTTTGCTTTATCAAATTTGATTTTAAATTTATCAAATTTGATTTTAAATTTATCAAATTTAACTTTGAAACTCATCAAATTTGCTTTTAAATTCATCAAATTTAACTTTGAAACTCATCAAATTTGATTTGAAATTTATCAAATTTAATTTTTTTTAAATCATCAAATTTAACTTTGAAATTTATCAAATTTGCTTTGTATTTT
>JAILCJ010000010.1 GCA_024680445.1 Campylobacter sp. | reverse complement strand
AAAATCAAATTTGATAAACTTTACTTATCAAATTTGCTAAAACTTCATAAATCCAAAAATCAAATTTGATAAAACCTCAAAAATCTAAAAACCAAATTTGATATAAATTTTTGCAAATATAAAAAGTAAATTTGAAAAAATCATAAAATTAACAAAAACAAAAAAAGGGATAAAAATATAAAAAGTGGTGCGACCGACGAGATTTGAACTCGTACACCCGGAAGGCACTACCCCCTCAAGATAGCGTGTCTACCAATTCCACCACGGTCGCAAAAAAGCCCCAGAAACTGGGGCAAATAAGCTTACGCTCCCAACATAGGGTTTGCGTAAAGAACGATAAGTGTTATAACAAGTGCGTAGATAACTTGTGCTTCGATCATCGCAAGAGCGATAAACATGGTTGTCATAAGTTTTGAACCTACGCCTGGATTTCTAGCTGTTCCGCTGATAGTTGCTGCTGCTGTGTTACCCATACCGATAGCACCACCAAGAGCTGCAAGACCAAGACCAATACCGCCAGCAATAACTGAATATGAGCGAATCATTTCGCCGTCAGCACCAAATGCAAATGCTGCAAGACCAAGAACTAAAAATACGATTTTTTTCATCGTGTCTCCTTAAATTTTCTAAGCTCGTTCGGATCTGTCCCCTACTAAAACTCGAAGTTGGCATTTTACAAGATTAAAGCTTTGATTTACTTAAAATTTATTAGTTTTTGTATCAAATTTAAACTTGGTAAACTTAAAATCCAAAAATACGAATTTTTCGCCTTATTTATACAAACTTAAAGCATTTTTATGTTAATCTTTTTTACTTTTTATCTCACTTTTTTAGGATATTTTATGTCACACAACAAATTCAGTAAGATCGGTTTTGTCTTATCAATGGCTGGTTCGGCTGTCGGACTTGGAAATATTTGGAAATTCCCAACCATGGTCGGAAACAACGGAGGTTCGGCTTTTATAGCTGTTTATCTTTCTTTAATGCTTACTATCGCTTTTGTAGCATTTTTGGGCGAAATCAGCTTTGGTAGACTTGGTGGTAGCGATGTCGTGCACTCATTTTACATACTCGCTCCAAAACACAAAAAACTTTGGTCTATGGCTGGATTTTTAATGATAACAGCGGTTTTGATCGCTTCATTTTATATGGTCGTTATCGGCTGGTTGCTTTATTATGTTTTTAGAAGTTTTTCAGCCTTGCCAAAAACTGCAAGTGAGGCAGGAGAGTTGTTTAACACCCTTATAAGCCTTGATTTAACGGCTGGTTTGATAACATTTACCGCCGTATTTTTTGTTGTTTTTTATGTAGTTTCTCGCGGAGTAAAAAGTGGTATAGAAAAACTAAATCTCATCATGATGCCTTCGCTTTTTGTGCTTTTGCTTTGCCTTTTGCTTTATTCATTTAGCATGGGTGAGGGTTTTAGCAAGGCTTTGAAATTTTTATTTATCCCGGATTTTTCAGCCATACATGCCGATACGGTTTTGGCTGCCCTTGGCTTGGCATTTTTCTCGCTATCCATGGGTGTTTGCACGGTTTCTACATATTCAGCAAGTCTAGATGATAAAACAAATATCGTAAAATCATCGCTTTCTATCATAGCCATAGATGTAATGGTTGGAATTTTAATGGGTATAGTCGTTTTTACCTTTATCTTTGCCTTTGATGCAGACACCACGCAAGCAGGCCCGGGGCTTATCTTTGTATCGCTAGCGACACTTTTTAGCAACCTTGGTTTTGTTGGAAATTTACTTGGTATCGCCTTTTTTATCTCTTTGTTTTTTGCCGGCATAACTTCGGCAGTATCGATGATAGAACCATTTGCTTTTTATCTTATAAACAAATTTGGTATGTCAAGAAAAAAAGCCATTTCGATAGTTGGAGTTTTTGTTTATATACTAGGCGTGGCTTGTGTCTTTTCTTTTTATGCCGAAACTGCCGATACTTTCGCACTTTTTGGTAAATCATTTTTTGATATACTTGACTATCTAACTTCAAATATACTAATGCCACTTGGAGCGATAATATTTAGCTATTTTGTTGGATTTATCATCAAAAAAGAAAGCCTTTATGAGCTATTTACAAGCCATAGCATGAGTAAAAAAGTATTTGAAATTTGGTATTTTGCCTTGCGTTATATCGTACCTTTTGCCATTATAGCCATTGCTGCTTATCAGTTTTGGGCCTTGGCACAAAAATGAATCACTTTTCAAAAATTGGCTTTATCTTATCCATAGTTGGAGCCGCCATAGGGCTTGGAAATGCGTGGAAATTCCCGTATATGGTCGGAGCAAATGGTGGTTCTGCTTTCGTGCTTGTTTATCTTGTTTTTGCCATAGTAGTTGGACTTAGCATATTTTATGCAGAAATGGCTATGGGAAAACTTACGGCAAAAAACCCTGCACACGCCTTTTATGAACTGGCTCCAAACCATAAAAAGGCATGGAAATTTTCAGGGATAATGATGATAACAGGCGTTTTTGTCGCCTCTTTTTATACCCTTATCATAGGCTGGGTTATACACTACACTTTTATATCTTTTAGCGAATTGCCAAGTAATTTAGCAAGCTCTGGCAAGTATTTTGAAAATTTCACTTCCAAGGAAGCTTTAAAACAAATTTTTTATTTTTCTTTGGCTTTTTTTACGTATTTTTTAGTCTTAGCCAAAGGCGTAAAACTCGGCATAGAGCGTATAAATTTGATACTTATCCCAACGCTTTTTTTAATGCTTTTTTTGATGCTTGGCTACTCAATGAGTCTTGAAGGTTTTAATAAAGCTTTGGAATTTTTGCTGGTGCCTGATCTTAGCAAACTTAATTATGAAAGCGTTTTAAACGCCCTTGGACTGGCATTTTTTACCATGTGCGTTGGCATAGGTGCGATAATGACATACTCCGCAAGCCTTGGAAATGATACGAATCTTTTTACAAGCTCACTTTATGTAGTAGCCCTAAAT
This sequence comes from Campylobacter sp., assembly GCA_024680445.1. Classification (GTDB taxonomy): domain Bacteria; phylum Campylobacterota; class Campylobacteria; order Campylobacterales; family Campylobacteraceae; genus Campylobacter_A. Next base: position 606 of record JAILCJ010000010.1, on the reverse strand, counting down.
ATCACTATTTCTATCGTTATCGGACTTATCATTTTTACCTTTGTCTTTGAATTTGGCGAAAAACCAAGTCAAGGGGTGGGACTAGCTTTTATCTCTTTGCCGACCTTGTTTGCAAAGCTTGGAATTTTAGGACAAAGTCTTAGTTTTATCTTTTTTCTAGCCCTTAGTTTTGCCGGTCTTACCTCGGCGGTTTCTATGGTTGAGCCTTTTATATTTTTCATACAGCAAGAATTTAAAACAAGTCGAATAAAAGCCATTTGCGTAGTAGGTAGCGTGGTTTATGTGCTAGGATTTTTATGCACTTTGTCAAATATAAGCGAATTTAAAGACGCCCTTACATTTCTTAACAAAGGCTTTTTTGACTGGCTTGATTTTCTTAGTTCAAACATTATGTTGCCACTTGGTGGTATCGTGATTTGTGTCTTTGTTGGCTATTTTATGAAAGTTGAAATTTTAAAAAAGGTTTTTCTGCCTTACATGGGCGAAATTGTGTTTAAAATTTGGTATTTTTTACTCAAATTTGTTGCACCGATTTTTGTTATAGTCGTTTTGATAAGGGGTCTTATTTAAAGCTGGATTTTATTTCTAAAAATTTTTAATTTTGTT
>JAILCJ010000001.1 GCA_024680445.1 Campylobacter sp. | reverse complement strand
AAATTTGATTTTTGCTACTCTGTGGATTTTTTAAATTTTGATGTTTAGAGCTATTTTTCTCAAATTTGATTAGAGTTTTTTTAGATTTTATTTTTGCCCCAAATTTAGGGGCAAAAGTTATAAAATTTAGTGTTTATGTGGGAATTTGTGTGGGTTTTCAAGCTGGGCTGGGCTGATTTTATCGCCATTTATGTCGTAAGCTTGACCAAAACCAAAGACCGCTCGGCCTGTGCCAAGATGAAGTTTAAACATTTGAAAATCTGCCATTTTTCGCACTTGTGCTACTCCACGAGACGAGCCGATTTTGGCTTCAAATTCATCAAAAACTGTGTTAAAAGTTTCGCTTTCGCGCTCGATTTTTTCGGCACTTGCTTTATAGCGAAGTCTTTTGCGAACTATCGGACTTGCTGCTTTGCTTTCGTCTTGTAAAAACATGATTTCAAGGTTTTGTGGGTTAGCACAAATCGAGCTAAAATGTTCGGCAACTTGACTAATGTAGATAAAATCGCCAAGTTTGCTTTGTATGATAGGGGCGTAAGAGCAAACTACTTTGCCATTTGCGTCTAAACTTGCTATCGCAACGCTATCAAATTCGGCTTTAAATTCGGCGATTTTGGCTGCGATTTTTGAGCTATCAAATTCGCCTCTGGCACTTACTGCAAGTGCGACTATGGCGTCTTTTAAAGTGCTTTGGGTAGCGGTTTGTGGGAAATCCACCCTCGCAACTTCGCTTTTGCCATTTTGTTCGTAAGCTATATCAAGACCACTAAAATCAACGCTTTTTAGGCTGACATTGCTAAAATCTTTAAGACCAGCAAATTTTGTCAAGATATTTTCTAAACTTTCGCGATGCTGTTCGTTCATATGTTTTAAAACGTGTGAAAAATCCATTAAAAATCCTTGTAAAGAAAGTTTTCAATGATACAAAATGCACTTTTAAATATCGCTGAATTTTTAAGTAATAATTTTGATTTGTATTATTAATTAAAAATTTAAATAATTTTTTATAAAATTGCATTTTTTGAAATACATTATCAAAGTAAGGAGTAAAAATGCAGTTAAAAGATTGCTTTTTAGTTAGTAGTTTGTGCATGGCTGTAGCGTTAAATGCTAGCGATTCTAGCACCACATCGGTTAATCTTGAAGAGGTAAATGTCGCTTCAAGTTTTATAGATACAGAAATAGATAGATCTGTTATCATCACCAAAGATGAAATTCAAGATCGTGGCTATACAAATATAAGCGAAGTATTAAGCCGAAATGCAAATATATCAACGATAGACGGACGCATAGATATGCGGGGGCAAGGTATAAATGACGGAGGAGTTGGAAGCACTAGGGCGGTTAAACTTATGCTTGACGGCGTTGATACTTCAAGGATGGTTGGACACGGGCATGTGGATTTTGACAGCTTAGTTGATATCGACGAGATAGAGCAAATAGAAATTTTACCCGGCGGCGGTGCAGTTAGATACGGTTCTGGAACAAGGGGCGGTGCTATAAATATCATCACGAAAATTCCAACCAAAGACAAGGCGAGCATAACTTTAAAGGGCAATACTTTTGGTCAAAGCCAGCATGGCGGCAGTGTTGGGGTGGATTTTGTCAAATTGCTTGATGAAAATATAGGTATCAAACTAAATGTTTTGGGATTTAACGAAGACGGTTATAGAAAATATGTAAATGATAAAGGTTATCGTGTAAAAACTGGAATTTTTGGCAAAATAGCAGATACTACTCGCTATGATTTGTCTTTTGACTATCTTAAAGACCAGTACGCAGGCTCCGATTCGCTTAATCCTAGCCAATACGAAGCCGATCGCAGACAAAACACAAAACACGCTCACAACACGCTTAGGCGACAAAATGTAAACGGCAAAGTTACGAGCGATATAAGTGATAATTTTAGAATAGAAGGCAAGGGTTTTTATAGAAAAGAAAAAGATGTTCAAAGTGCCCAAAACTCGTTTATCACGGACGAAGTGTGGGGCGGTGAACTAACTGGCAAATACGCTTATATGAGCGATTCATTTTTGCTTTTTGGCTATGGTTTTGAAAAACACAAGAGTTTAACGGCGTATTCGAGCGGATCTTTGGTGGATTATATCAAAAACACTCATTCGCTTTTTGCCATAGACGAACATAAATTTGCAGATGTTTTCTCGCTTGCAAGTGGTGTTAGATACGAAAGGGCGGATTATACATATAATTATTTTATGGGTTCAACGAAAAAATCAACAAATACTGAAAAAAAATCGAACAATTTTGCTTTTGAAATATCTCCAAAAGTCCATTATAGCGATACTGGCACTGTATATGCGAAATTTATTCATGGTTTTATAACTCCAAAACCTAATGAATATCGTGGCTCTATCAAAAAAAATGGTGTAACGACTTATTTTATCTCCGATCTAAAAGCTGAAAAATACAATACTTATGAAATAGGTTTAAATGATGATTTTAGTTTTACAACACTTGATGTGGCAGCGTTTTTTACAAGGACAAAAGACGAAATTTCAAGCGTTGGCGGAAGCCATGGCGGAGCTAGTTTGAGTTATTATTATAATGTCGGCGATACCGATAGATACGGCGTAGAACTAGTCGCAAAACAAAATGTCGGAGATTTCGAGTTTAAAGAGGGTTTTACTTGGCTTGATACCGAGATAAAAAGTGGCGAAAATAAAGGCAAGGAAGTGCCTTATGTGTCAAATTATAAGGCAAATTTGGGTCTTGCATATAGCTTTGTTAAGAGTTTTAAAGCACTTGTTGATTTTACTTATAATTCAAAATCATACGATAACGAATATGAAAGAATCAAGGCTTACAGCTTGGTTGATCTTGGTTTGGTATATGCTCCTAGCGAAAATTTAAAATTTAAAGCTGGTGTGAAAAATCTTTTTGATAAAAAATATCTAATCAACCAAACCAGCGGAACGCCTTACAAAATGATGGGAATGACGATAGATCCGCGTACAAAAGAACCGGGCGATGGACGAAATTTCTATCTTGAAGTAAAATATACATTTTAATCAAATTTGATGAAAAGTAGCTAAAAATTTTTAGATTTTTAGCGAAATTCATCATAGAATTTAAATTAGTAATACCCCAGACAAAGGCTTTTGGTTAGTTTTATCTTTTTTTCAAAAGGGGTTGGTGAGAAAAATTTGCATTTTTCTATATAAATTCTAAGCGAATAATCAAGTCCGTAGTCATCATAAAATTTTTTCAAATTTACAAATTTTATCCCGCAAACTTCACGGATTTGTATAAGTTCATAAAATTTTGAGCGGTTTGATTTTATAAGATGAGAGCTGGCAAGTCCGCAAAAAGAGCAAAATGCCGAACTAAGTGCTAAGCCGTTAAGATCGGAGCAAAGTTTTAAGGCGGCAGAGTATTTTGGAGGGATGGATTTTTTGTGTAAAAATACAACGCGAGAATTTTCAAATTTGGCACTTACTATATCTCGCCAAAAAAGGTAGGCATTGCTTGAAATTTTTGCGATTTTGGAAAATTCCAAACCTAAAACATAGTCATCTAAAAATTCATTTGGCGCTAAAGTGAGTTTCATTTTTGTCCCATTTTTTGCTTATTTTAACACATTTTAACGATGTTTTAACTTGCTTTGTTATAATTTCGCACAAAAAAGGAAAAAATGTTGAAAAAAATTTATCAAAAATATAAAAAATCGTGCATTGCATTTTTTTGTATAATTGGTTTTTTTATTTTTTATACGATTTTTGGTTTTTTTGGCGTCCCATGGGTGCTAAAAAGTGTAGTGCCACATTATTTACAAGACAAAAATGCGACCTTGCTTATACAAAAAGTCAAATTTCACCCCTATAAATTCGAATTAAACGCTACCGGAGTTTCGCTATCTACTTATACCAAGCTTTTTGGTGTAAAAGAGCTGGATTTTAGTTTAAATTTTTCGAAAATTTTTTCTAGAAATATAAATATCGAAACTATAAGACTTAAAGAACCCTATGTAAATATCGTTCGTGAGCATAATTTGAGTTTTAACTTCGATAGTTTAGTTATGGGTGATGAAGACGCTCAAAGTGACGATAGTGAGAGCTTTTTTAACCTAACTTTACATAAATTTAAAATCATAAAAGGCGATGTTAGTTATGCCGATAAAAGTCTAAAATTGCCTTTTAAATTTTCGCTAAACGACCTAAATTACGAAATTGCCGATGTCAATCTTAAACAACAAAGCATTGGCAAACATATACTCGGTACAAATTCTAGTCTTTTTGATACCTTTGACTGGAAGGGCGGAGTGGGGCTTAAACCGCTTAGTTTTTATGGTGAGATAAATTTCAGCGGTTTAAAACTTGATAAAATTTGGCAAAGTTATATGAACGAAATGGATCAAAATCTTAGCAAAGGCTTTTTTGATACGACATTTAAATATGTCGTAAGTATCGATGAAAAAGGCGTGGGGCTAGGCATAAAAGACGCAAATTTTGTTTTTAGTAAGCTAAATTTAAAAGATGTAAATTCTAGCCTTAGTCTTGATAAAATAGCATTTTATGGTTTCAATCTCGGTGGCAATTTTAGTGGTAAAAACGAGTTAAAATTTTCTCTTTTTAAAAGTGCTTTAAATGGTCTTAAATTTGATGATGTTTCGCTAAAAGCTGCCGAAATAGGGGATGTTAAACTAGCGATTTCGAGCGATGAAAATTTAAGTTCAAAAGGCGAGTTAGGTAAAATTTTGCTTGAAAAAATTGCTTATAAAAATGAAGCTAATGTCGATAAAATCGAGTTAAACGATATAAAATA
>JAILCJ010000155.1 GCA_024680445.1 Campylobacter sp. | reverse complement strand
TGCTAAATTTCTAGCTAAATTTGATAAGCTTTTATATCAAATTTGATTTTAAATTTTGAGCTTTTTTAACTTTGATTTTTTGCAAAAATTTCTAATCAAATTTGATTTTGTATTTATGCCTTTTAAAGCTGATTTTTTCATAAAATTTGTAGTCAAATTTGATAAGTTTTTATATCATCAAATTTGATTTAAAAGTTACGAAATTTTTTGCTAAATTTGATAAAGCGATAAATTTAAAAATGCATAAGATAATTAAAATTTTATAAAATTTAAAAGTCAAAGGGGTGTGATTTAGCCTAAAAAGCGAGTGATGTTAGCACACGTTTTTGACCATTAAGCCAAAATTTTAGGCTAAATCAAATATTTTTATATCTTGCCACCCTCGACTACAACAGATTCTGGATCTATTTCGTTGCCATAAACTTTATAAAGTGTGGCGTTATAATCCGCATGGAAAAAGTTCTCTTTTGCAAGTTCTATGATTTCTTTATTTATCCAATGCAAGAGTTCTTTATTGCCTTTTTTAACTGCTGGTGCGATAACATCGAGATCGCCAAGGCTTTGGATACCAACTTTAAAGCCGGGATTTTCTTTGACCCAAGCAAAAAGCAAGGTATTATCATGTGCTAGTGCCGCGCCTCTTTTGTCAAGCAAAGCACCGAAAGTTTCGGTATTTTGGTCGTATTTGATAAGTTCGATTTCTGGATGATTTTTTGTAAAATACGCATCCGCTGTCGTGCCTTTGTTTACGATAAGTTTTTTGCCTTTTAGTTGTGCGATATCGGTGATAACTTCGCCATCAGGGCTTACAACGCCAAGCGAAACTTTCATATAAGCATGTGCAAAGTCAATAACCTGAGCTCTTTCATGAGTTTTTGTAAAATTTGCGAGTATTATATCGACTTTATCGGCTATAAGGGCTTCTGCACGACTTGCCGCCTCGACTAATTCAAATTTGACCTTGTTTTCATCGCCCAAAAGGTCTTTTGCGATTCGTTTTGCAAAATACACATCATAGCCTTGATTCTTGCCGTCTTTGTCTATGTAGCCAAAAGGTGGTTTGTCGCTAAAAACGCCTATGCGAACATATCCACGTTCTTTTATCTGTGCGATACTGCCTTTGTTGCTTTCATCGTCGTTGCAAGCACTTAGAAAAATGGCTAAAAAAGCCAACATGATTGAAGTTAAAAATTTTTTCACTTTTTCTCCTTAAAGCTTTGAAATTTGTTTTTTATATTTAAATTCATCTAAAATTTGCATTAAATTTGATTATTTTCTTTCAAAAATCTCTTTATTTTTTGGATTTGATTTAAATATCGACATTGAATTTTGCGTTTGTGTTTTTATTATCGGTCTTGCAAAATTTATTAAAACCGCAGTATCATCAACTAAAATTTGTATTATAGACGATAAAGGCATGCTTACCAAAGAGGCGTAATTTTCTTCTCCAAAACCAGCCTCAAAACTAAGTTCATCTTGCGTTAAATTCGCACTTTGCAAGGTGTAACCGCCAAGCATAAAAACTATAACTTTTGCGAAATTTTTGCTTATGTCTTCTGGTAATTCTGGTTGAAATTTTACCGCCTCATAGTTAGCAACTATCGCAAAGTCAAAATTGTTTTGTAGTAAAAAATCAATGCACTCGTAAATATGCATTTTCATCAAAAGTGCGAATTTTTCGTTATCTAGTAAATCGTCTATCATAGCAACTCCTCAAATTCGTCAAGCATTTTTTTGATCTCATTTAAGCCAATTTGCCAGAATTTTTCATCATCTATATCAAAACCAAACATGCTAATAAGTTCTTTTGGACTTTTTGAACCGCCACTACTTAAAAATTTGGTATAAATTTCAACAAAATTTTCAAATTTGCCACTTTTATAAAGTCCAAAGAGTGCAAGAACTAAAAGTTGTGCGTATGCGTAAGCATAGCAATAAAATGGCGTGTGTATAAAGTGCGGAACATAACTCCACCAAATTTTATAATAATCATTTAAAATTACACTTTTGCCAAACATTTTTTGACTTTCTCTAAGCCAAATTTCGTTGATTTTTTCTGATGAAATTTCGCCTTCGTATGCGTGAATAGCCCTTTCAAAGGTCGTAAAATTTATTTGTCTATAAAGTGTTGCAAAAATGTCTTCTAGTTTTTTTGCCAAAAGCGAGGCAAGTTCTTGCTTTGATAGGCTACTTTTAATGCTATCAAAAGTTAGCATTTCACAAAATACAGAAGCCGTTTCTGCCGTGGTTAGTGGGGTGTCAGAATTTAGGTATCCGACGCTGTAACTTAGGCTTTGATGCACGCTATGACCAAGCTCATGTGCTAGTGTAAATAAATCGCCGATTTCATCTGTGTGATTTAGCAAGACATAAGGGTGAGCGTCGCTTGTAGCCGAGTGCGAAAAGGCTCCGCCTCGTTTAGAAGCGTTAGGATACACATCTATCCAGCCATTTTCAAAGGCATTTTTTGCAATTTCACCAAATTTTGGACTAAAATCGCTAAAAGTTTTTAGCACGATTTTTTTGCAAGTTTCATAATCGTATTTTTTATCGCTTGTCGCCAAAGGTGCGTATCTATCGTAATCATACAGTTTATCGTAAGCTAAGATTTTTCTCTTTTTTTCGTAGTATTTTATCGGCAAGTCAAAGCTATTTTCGGCAGCTTTTATAAGCGCGTCAACGCTTTTTTTATCGATTTGATTATCAAGATGTCTTGATTCTTCGGCTAATTTAAAATTTCTAAGTTCGCATTTGGTATTTAGATCGGTTTTTATCATATTGTAGATAAAAGTTAAAAGCTTTTGGTGTTTGGCTAGTCCATCGCTTAGGCTTTGTGCTGCGATTTTTCGTTCTTGTCTATCATGGCTATGCAGTTTGCTTAGAATCTCTTCTTCGTTTAATTTTTCGCCTTTAAAATCAAATTTTATAGCAGATAAACTTTCATCAAACAATCTAGCAAAAGCCTGAGCTCCGGTGTTTGAAGTCCGCAATAAGATTTTTTCTTCTTTGATACTTAGTTGGTGAGCCTTTTGTTTTTGCAAATTTGATAAATAGTAAGCGAATTTTGGCGTTTTGGCTATGATTTTGTCTTGTTTTTGTTTTGGTAGTTCGTTAAATTTTAGCTCGAAAAATACCAAATTTTGCTCTATTTTTGTGCATTTTTCATTGTATTTTGCATAAAATCCACCCGTGTTTGTATCGGCTGCAAATTTTAAGTAAGCGTAGGTCATGATTTTTACGAGCTTTTCATTTAAATTTTCGTATATTTCAAGTGCTTTTATAACATCATTTTCGCTTAAATTTTCAAAATTATTTTCGTATTTTTTTTGAAAATTTTTGCACTCTTTATCTACTTCTTCGCTAAATTTTTCAAGTTCTTTTTCGTCTTTAAATAAAGCGCTAAGATCCCAAGTATACATTAAATTTTTCCTTAGTGCTTTCATTTGATGCGATAGCTGTAAATACAACATCGGACGAGCTATTTAATGCGGTTTCAACGCTATCTTGGATAACGCCGATTATAAAGCCAACGCCGACAACTTGCATGGCAATGTCATTTTCTATACCAAAAAGCGCACAAGCAAGAGGGATAAGCAGTAAAGAACCCCCAGCCACGCCAGAAGCACCGCAAGCACCGATAGCAGCGATAAAGCTAAGCAATAAAGCATCTCCAAAAGTTACGGTAATATGATCGAGTGAATTTACGGCTGCAAGGGTTAAAATGCCTATCGTGATCGCCGCACCACCCATGTTTATCGTAGCTCCAAGCGGTATAGAGATAGAGTAAAGCTCTTCTTTTAGATTTAATTTTTTGCAAAGTGCCATATTTACCGGGATATTTGCGGCAGATGAGCGGGTGAAAAATGCTGTGATAGCACTTTCTTTAATCGTTGTTAGTATAAGAGGGTAAGGATTTTTGCGTGTCATTATGAAAACTATAAAAGCATTTACAACAAAGGCGACAAAAAGCATGGTGCCAACGAGTAAAAGTATGAGTTTAAAATAATTTGCAAGTGCTTCAAAACCGGTTTGGTGGATATTTTGAGCGACAAGACCAAAGATACCAAAAGGTGCAAGTCTGATTACAAAACGAACGATTTTTGTAACGCCATCACTAATATCTTTAAATACATTTTTTGTTTCTTGTGAGCAACCACGTAAGGCTATACCGCCACCTATTGCCCAAGCGATAAGTCCTATGTAGTTGGCTTCGCTAAGTGCTGTTATGGGATTTTGAACTATTTTAAAAATCAAAGTTTTAAGCACATCAACGACATTTTGCGGAGCCGATAAATCCTCGGTTTTAACATCTTGAAGCGGAATTTCAAGTGGAAATAAAAAACTAGCACAAACGGCTGCGGCGGAGGCTAAAAATGTAGCAAGTAGATAGATAACTACAATCTTACCCATGCCTTTTGATTCGCCAAAATCTTTGGTAATGATCGAAGTTGCTACAAGCACAAAAACTAGCACGGGCGCTATGGCCTTCAAAGCACCGACAAAAAGTCCACCAAGTACCGAAATACTGCCGATAACTTTGTTTGAAAATGCAGCTATTTCGCCACCATCATTAAGCAATGAGTGACTCCAAAATCCCACAGCAATACCAAGGATAATGCCAATAAGAATTTGGATTATCATATTGCCATCAGCATAACGTTTTGCTATTTTAGAAAGCATAACTTACCACCTTCGTTTGAAAAATTTAAGCTAAGTATAACTAAAAGTTGCTGAAATTTCGTAAGCTTAATTTTGTTTTTACTATCAAATGCTAAAATAACGCAAAAATTTCTCAAAATTCCAAAGGAAAATTTATGTATCTTTTTACATCCGAGGTGGTAAGCCCAGGGCATCCTGATAAGTGTGCCGATATAATTGCTGATAGCATAGTAGATAAAATTTTAATGGGCGATCCAAATGGGCGTGTGGCTAGTGAAGTTTTTGTAGCCGGTAAAAAAGTGGTTATAGGTGGTGAGATAAATTCAAAAGTCGAACTTAGTTATAAAGACTACGAGCAAATCGTTAAAGACGCACTTTCTCGTATCGGTTATAATGGCAATCCGCATTTTAGCAAGGCTCAGTGCTTACATCCTGATGATATAGAAGTTAAGGTTTATATCAACCAACAAAGCCCTGATATAAATCAAGGTGTCGATCAAAGCAACGGCGAAATCGGAGCTGGCGATCAAGGTATAATGTTTGGTTTTGCCAGTTGCGAAGCAAAAGAATACATGCCAGCGGCCATAACTTATGCTCGTATGCTTTGCGATAAAGTTTATAAATTTGCTAAGGCAAATCCCGATAAACTGGGTGTCGATATAAAAACTCAAGTAACCATAGACTATGGCAATAAAGATAATTTTGAAAGTTGCAAACCCCAATCCATACATACCATAGTTGTTTCTGCTCCATGCGTTGAAAGCATGGATATCACCGAAGTTAGAGCACTCATCGGTACTCTTATAGATGAGGCTGGATTGCCAAAAAGTCTTTATAATAAAGAAAAAACTATCATTTATATAAATCCAACCGGCAGATATGTAAATCACAGTTCGCTTCATGATAGCGGTTTGACAGGACGCAAGCTTATAGTTGATAGCTTTGGCGGTTACGCTCCTATCGGTGGTGGTGCACAGTCAAGCAAGGATTATACCAAGGTCGATAGAAGTGGTTTATACGCTGCTCGTTATATAGCTAAAAATATCGTCGCCGCCGGACTTGCTAAAAAATGCATAGTTCAGTTAAGTTATGCTATCGGCGTTGCTAAACCAACTTCTGTTAGTGTTGATACTATGGGAACGCATGTAAACGGCGTTGATGATGATTTGCTTTCAAATTTTGTAATGCAAAATTTCGCCCTAACACCTCGTTGGATAACTCAGAAATTTAATCTTGATAAGCCTAGCAAAGATACATTTTTGTATTCAAAAGTAGCAGCTTTTGGTCAAGTTGGAAATGCAAAATATCCATGGGAACAAACGGACTGCACGGATATGTTTAAGAAATTGATTAAAT
>JAILCJ010000146.1 GCA_024680445.1 Campylobacter sp. | reverse complement strand
AAAGCCGTTACAAATGCGGTTGCAGTTATCAAGGCTTCAATCGGCATACCAGTTTTACTCATTATAAGAGCATTTACCGGTATTATATATAGCATGGTGAGAAAAGTCGTAAGTCCGGCATTTAACTCCCTGGCTACGGTTGTGCCGTTACTTTTTAACTTAAAAATATCCACAACAATCTCCTTTTTTAATAAATTTCCAATTCATTATATAAACTATCTCGAAGCACTGGCGTAAAACCAGAAGTTTTGATGATATCGATAAAATCTTTAAGCGCTACACCATTTGCACTAGCCGCACCGGCTGCACTTTGTATGCTTTCTTTTTGTATCGTCCCATCAAGATCATCAGCACCAAATTCTTGTGCCACCATAGCCAAATTTAAAGTTGAAGTCGCCCAATATGCCTTAATATGCGGAACATTATCAAGCACCAAACGAGATATTGCTATGGTTTTTAAAATTTCAGCCGAACCCATAAATTTGCTAGCTTTTAGATAATTATTTTCTCTTTGATAAACAAGAGGGATAAAGGCATTGAAACCACCGATTTTATCTTGTGATCGGCGAATTCTAAGCATATGATCTATGCGGTCATCTAAACTTTCTATATGTCCAAAAAGCATGGTTGCATTGCTATATCTGCCCTGTTTGTGCCAAAGTTCGTGAATTTTAAACCAATTATCAGAGCTGACTTTACCTTTGCAAATTTTAGCTCTAATGTTTTCAGCAAAAATTTCAGCACCTCCACCGGGCATGCTATCTACGCCATATTTGAGCATTTTTTCTATGACTTCTTCATAGCTCATTTTAAAATTTCTAGACAAAAAGTCAACCTCGGCAGCCGTCATTGCTTTAACATGAAGTTTTGGATATTTTTGCTTTATCATGGCAAAAACTTCTAGATACCACTGCCATGAAGTTTGGGCATTATGAGCAGATACTATATGAATTTCATCGGCTCCGTTTGCAACTGCATTATCAACTATTTTTATGATTTCTTCATGCGTCATTTTATATGGATTTGGGTTTTTTCTATGTGCAGAAAAAGCACAAAATTTGCATACATCAGCACAAATATTTGTGGGATTTATATGGCGATTCGAGTTAAAAAAAACCTTTTTTTGGTATAAATTTTCACGTTTTTTAAAAGCAAATTCACCAAGAGTAAAAAGGTCAAGATCGTAAAGTTTATATGCGTCTTTTTCGCTAATTCTTTCGCCACTTTTAAGTGTTTCAATTATGCTCAAAATTCTATCCAGTTCTTTAAAATTTAGCTGTGATTATATTAAAGAAAGGTTTAAATTTAGCAAAATTTTAGTATTATTTCGAGAAAAATTTTTTGAGAGTATAAAAAAAGATGGAAGATTTAAACAAAAAATTTATTAAACATTTTCAAAAATCCCAGGGTAGAAATTTCGTAAATTTTTTAACCAAAGAACTTGATTCGCACATAGAAAAAGCCTTTTTGACAACATATAAAAACTTTTTTGCTGACTTTTTACCAAGTCTTGAAAACTTTCCAGTTTGCATAATAGCAAATTCAAAATACGCTCAAAATCTCATTTCTATCGGTTCAGAACTTGAAGTATTGATAGCATATAAAGAAATTCCGGGCTACAATGTCAAAGCCTTTTTACGCTCTTTGCATGGCGAATTAAACGAACTTGGTTTAAATTTGACTATCAAAAACGGCGAGATAAGCAAGCTTTTTGATAGCCACAAAGACGACATAAAAGCAAAAAGCTCTCTTTGTATAGTTAGATTCATCTGCGGTTCAAAATCCCTTTATAAAACAACCAGAGACGAATTAAACCGCCTTAAAGAATACAAAAAATGCGAATTTTTAAAACACCATGTCAAGGCACTTATGCCTTATGATGCCATAAGAACGCTCGATCAAGAACCAAATATCAAAACCGGCTTTGGTGGAATCGACGAAGTTTGGCGACTAAACTGCATTATCAGCACTAAAAATAGCGAGAATCAAGCTAGGTTAAGCACTCTTTTGCTTGACGAAAAACAACAAAGTCAATTTAACTTAAATGTTGATTTTTTACTTTCTCTACGTTCGGCTTTAAATTTGACACAAAACAGCGATAAATTCAGTGCAAAAAGCATAGATGAAGTAACGGCTTTGCTTCAAACAAAATCCAAAAAAAGCCTTGACAATGACGGCGTTGCAAGTCAAAAAATGCTTACTTGTATGCGAAATATCGGGCACTATGCAAGATTTGGTGCGGTTAGTTTAGCAAGAAAATTTGAACTAAGTTTCGCACAAAAACGTATAGCAAGACTACCAAGCGGACTTTATCAAATTTCAAACACTATCTATGCTCCACTTCATAAAAAAGCTCCAACAGCACGTGAATTGCTTAAATTTTTAAATGATTTAAAAGACATAGAACTTAGATTTGATGTAAGCACTATTTTTTACATAAAAAAGGTTAAAGTTTTAAAAGATGAACTCGATTCTTGCAGCGAACTTATCAAAAAACTTTTTATGCGAAAAAGGTGTTTTGAAATTTTAAATGCCTTATTAGACGCCGATGTTTTAGGCGTTCTTATAAAACCGCTCGAACATATCATAGCCCTTGCCGAATACGATAGATATCACAAATTTAGCGTTGATGAACATAGCGTTTTTAGCATAAGACATCTTGAAAATATAAAAGATAAATTCATAAAAACCCTTTATGACGAACTTTGCATAGAGGGGCGTTTGATGTTAAAACTCGTTGCCTTGATGCATGATGTTGGCAAGGCAAGTGGTGGCGATCACTGCGTGGTTGGCTCAAATATCTTTCGTGCCTATGCCAACAAACTAGGACTTAAAAGCGAAGCGGTAAATATGGGCGTAACGCTAGTAAAATACCATACTTTAATGAGCGATGTCGCAAACCGCGAAGATATCTACTCTCAAAGGGTAATTTTCAGTTTCATTTCAAAACTTGGCGATAAACAATGCCTAAAAATGCTTTATGTTTTAAGCTATGCCGTTATAAACGCAACGGATGAAAAATTATACAATGATTATACAGCTAAGCTTTTGCACGAACTTTATGCCATTTCTCTATCAAGTTTTGATGATGAAACCTTGCTAGATGAAGCAACAAGACGGATAAAAAAAGAGCATAGCATAAAACGAAATGACGAATACCTGGCCCTCGAACCAAAACTTGCCGATAAAATTTTCAAAATTCGATCAAATTTGCTTTTTGCGAAATACAGTGTTAGCGAGATTATCTCTTTGGTGCGTTGGGCAAACGAGGTTAGCAATATCCAAATAGATGTGCAAAATCACCAAACTCTAAACATTTTCATAATATCAAATTTGAAACTAAATTTGAGTTCGCTTTTATATGAATTGGCACATTTTGACCTTGCATACATGGAAATTTTTGAACTCTTTGATGATAAGAAATTTATAAAACTAGAATTTAACAAAGCAGCTAAAAATAGCGAAATTTTCGCCCTTCAAAGCAATATCAAAAACATACTTTTAAGCGAAGAAAAACCAGAAGTTGCAAAGCCTATCATAGGTAAAGATGAGCTGATTTTTGAGCTAAATCACTCAAACGAATACGCAAGACTTAATATAAACGCAAAAGACCAGCGAGGACTTATGGCTTATGTGCTTAGTGTTTTTGAAAACCACGGCGTAAATATCGCAAACGCTCGTATCCAAACTATCAAAAATCGCACGAGGAATTTATTGCTGATAAGTAAAAATGACACCTTGTGGTATAATAACGCCCAAATTTTAAATTTATTGATAAGTGAGTAAAAAATGTGTGGAATCGTAGGTTATATAGGAAATAGCGAAAAAAAAGAAATCATCATAAATGGACTTCGTGAACTCGAATACCGAGGTTATGATAGTGCTGGTATGGCTGTTATGGCTGGACTTAACGGCGATAAAATAGAATTTTTTAAAGCAGTTGGCAAACTAGAAAATTTAGCTCAAAAAACCCAAAATTTTAGTTCAGACGGCTTTGGTGTAGCTATCGGACACACTCGCTGGGCAACGCACGGAAAACCAACCGAAATCAATGCCCACCCTCATTTTGGTGAGTTTAGTTTCGTTGTGCATAACGGTATCATTGAAAATTATAAAGAGCTAAAAGATGAACTAGAAGCCAAAGGCGTCAAATTTGTAAGCCAAACAGATACCGAAGTCATAGTTCATCTTTTTGAAGAAAATACAAAACGCATAAAAGACCCATTTAAAGCATATGAAGCCACGATAGCACGACTAAACGGAGCTTATGCAACCTTGCTTATAACCAAACTTGCTCCGGGCAAAATTTTCTTTGCCAAAGACGCCGCTCCTATGGCGATAGGTAAAAACGACAAAAAAGAGTTATATTTCGCTTCATCAGACGCCCCACTTATCGGCATAGCAAAAGAAGTTACATATCTTGATGATAAAAGCTATGGCGTAGTAAGTATCGATGAGATCAATGTTTTCGTAAAAGGCAAAAAACAAAATCCAACTTTCACCGCCTTGCCACAAGATAGAAGCTACGCCCAAAAAGAAGGCTACAAATTTTTCATGGAAAAAGAAATTTACGAACAAAGTTCAGTTGTTGCCGAAACCTTAATGGGAAGAGTGCATAAACACAAAATTTCTCTTGAAAATTTAAGCGATGAATATCTAAAAGATATCGACGATATCGTGCTTTGTGCTTGCGGTACTAGCTATCATGCAGCCATGAGTGCAAGCTATCTTTTTGAAAGACTTGCTGATGCTAGGTGCAAAGTCGAGATAGCTAGCGAATTTCGCTATCGCTTACCAAAACTCAACAAAAATGCTTTATTTATAGTTATCTCGCAAAGTGGCGAAACAGCCGATACTCTCGAAGCTTTGAAAATCGCCAAATCCGCAGGTTTAAAAACCTTAGCGATTTGCAATGTCGATAATTCATCTATCGTGCGTTTAGCAGATCAAACGCTTCTAACTCGTGCAGGCATAGAAAAAGGCGTGGCTAGCACAAAGGCTTTTGCAACGCAAGTCATAACGCTTTGGATGTTGGTTTTACAAATGGCAAACGCCAAACAAAGCATAAGCAAGAGTGAACTAAAAAATCAAATAGACGCCTTAGTGCATATCCCACAAATCCTAAATATAGACGATTCTTTGCAAGAAAAAATTCGCCGTTTAGCCAAACATTATCTACACGGACACGGCTTTTTCTTTATAGGTAGAGATATTTTTTATCCTTTGGCTTTGGAGGGTGCTTTAAAACTTAAAGAAATTTCATATCTACATGCCGAAGGTTATCCAAGCGGAGAAATGAAACACGGCCCTATCGCACTCGCAGACGAAAGACTTTTCACCATAGCACTTTTACCAAAAAATATGCTTTATGAAAAAACAAAATCAAATGTCGAAGAATTAGCCGCCAGAGATGCTTATATTTTGGCGATTAGCCCAGAGGAATTTTGGTTGAGCGACGACTTTATCAAAACAAATTCACATACTCATTATATGTGCGAATTTTTTGAAATGATGATAATCTTACAACTTTTCGCCCTTGAAATCGCAGTAAGACTAGGCAATGATGTCGATATGCCAAGAAACCTTGCCAAATCCGTAACCGTCGAATAATTTTTAACTAAAGCAAATTTGCAAAATTAGCGTTTAATCAAATTTGATTAGCTATTTTGCAAATATTTGCTATTTTTAACTCATGTTTTTGGATAATTATCAAATTTGCTTAATTTTATAGCGATTTTAACATGCAAAAAAGCTTGAGATATCAAATAATTTTATCAAATTTGAAAGATTTTACTCAAAAATTTTAAGATTTATAAAGCTTTGTTTTGGAGTAATGATGCCAGAATCTGAGCCATTGACGCTATGATAAATGCTTTTGGCGTATTTTGTAGCATAATACTTTAAAAGCAATTTTTGCAAATTAGCTTGTGTACTAGGCATAAACCAAGCATTATTAGTGATAGCAAAAACGACGTCAAAATCGCCATTTTCATACAACTCTCTTCTAGTTGCCTCATAACAAATCGCATTTCGAATTTTAACCCCGTCTATCACATAATCACTCGCCATTTCGGCAGTGCTATAATCAACCCCATTATCAAAAAATAGCTTATTTACTATGTCTTTTGCAAATTTTGGCAATGGTATTTCTTCGCCAAAAGGCACTAAAACTAGCTTATCCATGCGTCTAAATTCACCCTTATTAAACAAATACGCACTATTGTAAATTTTTTTATCTTCGTAGCCCATAGCACCGGCAACTATGATAATTTGTTCGGACAATCTATCAAGCTCAGCTAGCAAATTTGTTTCATGATCAAGATAGGTAGGAAAAGCACTTTCGGGCAACAAAATCATCTTTTTGCCTTGAATAATTGCATTATCTATAAGCATTAAACTTTCGTTAATATATTTATTTTTCATTTGCTTATCCCATTTTTGTGCTTGCGGTACCTTAGTTTGGCTTATTTCTAAATCAAAAGGCAACTTATAAGCTTCGTGACTTTTTATCTGCAAAGCACAAATAAAACAAAGCAAAACGGCAAAATATCTATAAAAATTTTTGATATAAGAAAACAAAATTGCCGCTAAAAATATAAAGGCTATCCCTCTAATACTAGGGTCAAAAATTCCCAAAACCAAGGTGGCTTCAAGCTTGAACCAGTCAAAACCAAAGGGGGCTATATAACTAAATACTAAAAACAAAATCGCCCGTAAATACATAAAACTAGGAAAACTTGCCGCCCAAAATATCAAGGCATAAGCTATGCCTACAAAAAATATAACAAAAGGTATCAAAAAAGTTAAGTCATAGTAAACAAAACTAAAACTTATCCAGTAAAACCATAAAATTCCAGTGAAAAAACCGGCAAAAAAATACCCTGCCCTATCCAAATTTATGATGATATAAATTCCAAAAAAAGTTAAAAATGGAGAGATAAAGTCTAAAAATTTATTCTCACAAAAAGATAAAAATATAAAATTTGCTAACAAAAAAGCACCAGCAAAGCCTTTTATTATTTTTTTAGTGCTAAAATATGGGCTTAAAAATTTAAACACAAGGAAAATAGATGCAAGATGCAAATTTTTTGACTTCATTACTACCTCTTATCGTATTGTTTGCGATATTTTACTTTTTGGTTATTAGACCACAACAAAAACAACAAAAAGAACACGCTGCTATGATAGATGCTCTCCAAAAAGGCGACAAAATCGTAACAAATGGCGGTCTTATCTGCGAGGTCGTCAAACCAGAAGAAGATTTTATCAAAGTAAAGCTTAACGATGATGTAATCGTTCGTTTGGCTCGTGATTTTGTAGCTAAAAAGCTTGAAGCGTAATATGCGAAAAGCTAATGTAACTTATAGGCTTATCATATTTTTGATAGCCATTTTATTTGGTGTCGGCTTTTCTATGCCATCTTTTTTACAAACACAAAGTGGCTCGAAAATAAGTTTAGGTCTTGACCTTCAAGGCGGACTTTACATGCTTCTTGGCGTTGAAAACGAAGCCGCCGTGGCTTCTAAGATAAAATCCATAGCTGCTAGTATTAATTATTACAGCAAAAAAGAAGATATTTTAATAGACAAGTTAAAAGCAAAAGACGAGGTAATAAATTTCGACCTCATAGACTCAGATGATAGTGCCAAAATAGATAAAATGCTAAGTGAAATCACCGGCTTAAATATCCAAAAAAACGGACTTTCATACAGGATAGAACTTAGCGAACAAGAAAGAAAAGCCACATTGGATTATGCGGTTTTGCAAGCGGTTGAAACCATTAGAAACCGCCTTGATCAGTTTGGTTTGGCTGAACCGACAGTGGCAAAACAAGGCGAGGACAATATCTTAGTCGAACTTCCGGGCATAAAAACCCAAGAAGACGAACAAAGAGCAAGAGATCTTATCGCCAAGGCTGCACATTTGCAACTAATGGCGGTTGATGAAAAACGTCAAGATCAAGTTTATACGCTAAATACCGCAGAAGCCGAAAGTTATGGCGATGTTATATACGAAGATGTTAAAAACGAAAAAATAAAATATCTTTTAAAAGATGTCCCTATCCTTGACGGTTCTATGCTAACAGACGCAAAAGTCGCATTTTCACAACAAACAAATCAACCTGTTATAAATTTCACTTTAAATTCCGAGGGTGCTAAAATTTTCGGCGATTTTACCGGCGAAAATGTTGGCAATCGCTTAGCCATAGTGCTTGATGGCAAAGTGTATTCAGCTCCTAATATCAACGAACGTATAGGCGGTGGTAGCGGACAAATAAGCGGTGCATTTAGCGTCGATGAAGCTCACAATATCGCTATCGCACTACGCTCTGGTGCACTTTTGGCACCTGTTAAAATGCTAGAAAAACGAAGCATAGGCCCATCACTTGGTGCCGAAAGCATACAAAAAAGCATGACGGCACTTGCTGGTGCGTCTGTTTTGGTGGTTTTATTTATGCTTGTTTATTATGGATTTTCTGGAATTTTGGCAAATATCGCCCTCGTCGCAAACATATTTATCTTAATAGCCGTTATGGCCTTGTTTGGTGCAACTTTGACCCTGCCCGGCATGGCTGGTATAGTCTTGACCGTTGGTATGGCAGTAGATGCAAATGTCATCATAAACGAACGTATACGCGAGGCTTTGCGTGAAGGACTGAGCCTAAAAGCCTCCATAGTCAAAGGCTATGAAAATGCCATGAGTGCGATCATAGATGCAAATGTCACAACCCTTATAACCGTTGTTGCCCTTTATGCTTACGGCACAGGCCCGGTAAAAGGCTTTGCAGTTACAATGAGCATAGGTGTTTTAGCCTCTATGCTAACGGCGATTCTAGGCACACGTGGTTGCTTTGATTATCTTGCAAACAAGATAGAAAAAAACAAAAGCACTTCATTTTGGTTCGGATATAAAAGGGGTTAGTGGTGCAAATTTTTACTAAAAACAGAATCTATGATTTTATGAGATTTAAATACATCTCATTATCTTTTAGCATATTTTTATTTATTGGTTCTATATTTTTACTTGCTACAAAAGGGTTAAACTACGGTATAGACTTTTCTGGCGGTACTCTTATACAGCTAAAATACGAGCAAAAAGCTCCACTTGATGCTATTAGAAATGCTCTAAGCGTTGATGAAACGCTTAAAAACGCAAGTGTAACGGAATTTGGTAGCGAACACGATGTAAATATTCGCTTTACTGGTTCAAGTTCAAATTTGAGTTCTGACATTAGTGCGGATATTAAAAATTTACTTAAAAATACAGGCAATTTTGAAGTACGTCGTGTCGATATAGTTGGCCCAAAAGTCGGTAATGAATTGCGTGAAAAAGGGCTAATGGCGATTCTTATTTCATTTACAGCGGTTTTGATTTATTTGGCATTTCGCTTTGAGTGGAGATTCTCTTTGGCTGCGATTATTTCAGAAATTCATGATATCTGCATAACTCTTGGTGCGATTTCATTTTTTTCTATTGATGTGAATCTTGATACCTTAGCTGCGATTTTGACCGTGCTTGGTTACTCGTTAAATGATACGATTATCATTTTTGACAGAATCCGCGAAGGGATACAAACCAGCAAAAGATCCGATATACAAGGCATTATAAACGAAAGTGTTTCGGCAACTTTATCTCGTACGATTCTAACCTCGCTCACTACTTTAATGGTTGTTGTTGTACTTTTCTTCTTTGGTGGAGATATGATAAACGGATTTTCTTTCGTGCTTATCGTTGGAATTTTAGTTGGTACAGTGAGTTCTGTTTATATAGCTTCGGCATTTTTGATATGGTTGAAATTTAGTGTTGAAAATTTCAGAGCAAGAGAAGCTGCCAAACAAAAACTCAAAAAAGAGCGCGAACGCGAACGTGCGATGTATGAAAAAGGTATAGTTTAAGGAGTAAAAATGAACTGGGGAAAAGTTGTTTACATATTTTTCGCTCTCATGAGCCTAACAACAACGGCTGAATATTTATATGATAGAAATGAGATAGCGCTTTTTATAGCCGCTAGCATAAACCTCATCTCTACCTTGCTTAAAATCGGCATTAAAAATTTGCTTTCTGCCGAACTTTTTGCTAGCTCTTTGGTTGCGGATTTGCACCTTATACCAGCATTTATAGTGCTTCAAACCATGGCAAATCCAGATCTTGCTTATTCACTTGTAATCGGTGCTGTTATAGCAAATTTGTTTTCACTAGCTCTTGTTTTAATAGAATCAAGTAAAACTCAAGACGAATTTTAGGAGTTAAAATGACTGAGAAATACGAAGCCGCCAAGATAGAAAAAAAGTGGCAAGATATTTGGGCTAAAAATAAAGAATTTGAACCAAAAAATGACTACACTTTGACAAAAAAATATATTCTTTCTATGTTTCCTTATCCAAGCGGCCGCATACATATGGGACATGTCAGAAATTACTCGATAAGCGATGTTATCGCAAGATATTATAGAAAACAAAATTTCAATGTCTTACACCCTATCGGCTTTGATAGTTTTGGTATGCCAGCCGAAAACGCTGCGATAAAGCACAAAATTCACCCACGAAAATGGACTTATGAAAATATAGAATATATGAGCAAAGAACTTGCCTCGCTTGGCTTTTCTTTTTCAAAAGAACGAGAATTAGCAACTTCTGATCCGATTTACACAAAATGGGAGCAAAGTTTTTTTATAAAAATGTTTGAAAAAGGCTTGGTATATCGCAAATCAGCCATAGTTAACTGGTGCGAACACGATCAAACAGTTTTGGCAAACGAACAAGTCGAGGACGGATGTTGTTGGCGTTGCGGTAACGAAGTCATACAAAAAGAATTGCCGGGTTATTATCTAAAAATCACAGATTATGCCGACGAACTTTTAAAAGATCTAAAAATTCTAGAAGGCAACTGGCCAAATCAAGTTTTAAGCATGCAAGAAAACTGGATAGGCAAAAGTACAGGCTTGGAATTTAAACTATTTTTAGACGATGAATCAAAGAAAATTTTAAATAACAAATTTGATGGATTTGAAGTATTTACGACTAGACCTGATACGATTTATGGTGTTAGCTATGCTGCCTTGGCACCAGAACACGCCGTAGTTCGAGAGCTTTTAAACGGCGATACCCTAGACGAAAACGCAAAAGCAAAAATCAAATCTATACTAAATCAAAGCCCAAGACAACGTCAAGCAAACGAAAAAGACGGCGTATTTTTAGGAATTCATGTCCTTCACCCACTCACAGGCGAAAAAATTCCTATCTGGGTAGCAAATTTTATCTTGGCTGATTATGGTAGCGGTGCTATCATGGCGGTACCTGCACACGATGAAAGAGACTATGAATTTGCAAGTAAATTCAAATTACCTATCAAGGTCGTTGTTAAACCAGAAAATGGCGAAATACCAAGCGATAAAGCCAATAGCGAATACGGCATTAGCATAAATTCTCCGCTCATCGATGGCAAAAAAACAAATGAAGCAAAAGAAATCATCATAAAAAAATTTCAAAACGAAAATTTAGGCAAAAAAATAACAAATTTTAAAATTCGTGACTGGGGAATTTCTCGCCAAAGATATTGGGGAGCACCTATCCCTATTGTGCATTGCAAAAAATGCGGAGTTGTATGTGAAAAACTTGAAAATTTGCCGGTAAGCTTACCAGATGATGTGCAAATCACAGGCGAAGGCAACCCGCTAGATAAACACCCAAGTTGGAAATTTACAAAATGTCCAAAATGCGGTGGCGACGCCGTGCGTGAAACCGATACCATGGATACATTTTTTGAAAGTTCGTGGTATTACGCAAGATACGCTAGTGATCCAAAGACATGGCAAGATGTAGCACTTGATAAAAAAAGCGTTGATTATTGGCTAAATGTCGACCAATATGTTGGCGGTATCGAACACGCCATACTTCACTTGCTTTATGCAAGATTTTTTCAAAAAGCTTTACGCGATCTTGGCTATCTAAAAGATGACGAACCTTTTGCAAAACTTTTAACCCAAGGCATGGTGCTAAAAGACGGCAAAAAAATGAGTAAATCCAAAGGCAACACGGTAGATCCTGATGATATCATCAAACGTTATGGTGCCGATACTGCAAGACTTTTTATACTCTTTGCCGCTCCACCTCAAAAAGAATTAGAGTGGAACGATAGTGCAGTTGAAGGGGCATTTCGCTTTTTAAATCGCCTTTATGATAGGGCTTTAAATGTAAAAAAATGCGATAAAATTCCAAGCATAAAACACGAAAATTTAAGTAAAAATGAAAAATTTGCAAGATTAAAAGTATATGAAGCACTTAAAAAATCCAAAGAAGTTTTTACACAAACTTTTGCTTTTAATACTTTGATCGCTGCTTGTATGGAGGCATTAAACGCCTTAAATTCGCAAGATAATGATGATGTAAATGCCGAAGGATTTTTTATAATCTTAAATCTTTTAGAGCCTATCGTTCCGCATATAGCTTGCGAACTAAGTCAAGAACTTTTCGGCAGAGCAAATTTTGGCGATATCAAAATTTTAGATGAAGTTTTTCAAACAGATTCTATGATGTTAGGCATAACCATAAATGGTAAAAGACGTGCAGAAATCGAGGTTTCAAGCCAAGCAGACGAAGCTGAAATTTTATCACTCGCTAAAACAGCAGTCGCTAAATGGCTTGATGGCAAAGAAATCATAAAAGAAATTTATGTAAAAGGCAAATTAGTAAATTTAGTTATAAAAGGGTAAAAATTGAAATATTTTTTAACTGCATTTTTGCTTTTTTTCTTTACGGCTTGCGGATATCGACCTATCTCAAAGGTCGCAAATTCTGTGCTTGATGATAGAATTTATGTAGATGTTATTATTAGCAAAACCGAGCCAAAAAACAGTGTTTTGATAAAAGATGCCGTAAAAGAAGGCGTTGTTTCAAGACTCAACCGCTCTTTAAGCGATAAAAAACACGCAAACACCTTTATAAACGCAAGTATTAGCTCGCTTAGCTATGAAGCTACAGTTTATGACGAATACGGCTATGTTTCATCATACAAAGCCGTTTTAAGACTAAATTTTAAAACCAAATTTAAAGACGGCAAAGTTATCGATATCCCATGCACGGGCGAATACGATTTTTCGGTTTCAAGACGCATAAAAGACACTCGCTATGCAGATAGTATTTTAAGTGATACAGAACGTTTTGAAGCCATACGAGAAGCTTCAAAAGAAGCATTTGACGAATACATATCGATACTGGCGATAAAAGGATACAAACATGACAGCAACTAGTGTGGCGCAAATAGTAAAAGAAGCGCTCATAGAAATAAAAAATCGTCGCTTAATGCTAACACCTGAAAATTACAGTGAAGTTTATAATGAAATTTCTAAAAAGTACGGCTATACCAGTGCAGAAGCAAGTCGCATATCTCAATACATCTCGCGGCTAAATCCAGAATTTAAAAACCAAGCACAAAATGTAAATATCAATACCATAGACGAATTTGTAGCCTTTGTTGTATCTCGCCTTAACCGCTCAAATTCAGGTAGTCTTGGCGTAGAAGATAGCACAGCTTATAGATCTTTAAATGCCTTTACAAGACGCGTACTTCAAGTCATAGCCATGCTACACAACAAAGACGCTAAAAGCATAGCAGAAAAAAGCATGCAAGTCCTAGCAAAAAAATCAAATTCAAATGTGCTTGACGAACTCCGTGAAGAGTGGTTTGAGCTAATTAGTTCTTACAATGACGACTATTTGGACTTTTTAAATTTTTATGGTGTCAAAGACAAAAACGACCTTCGCACCATGATGAACGAACTCGAAAAATTTCTTATGCTCCAAAATGATCAAGAAGCATTATCGCAAATAGCCACCTTGCTTTGCGAACTCTTAGAACCATCTATCACTAGAAATTTAGACGATAGCATAAGCGAATTTTCAGTCAAACTAAAAGCCAACGCAAACTCTATAAATTCCGCCGAAATTCAAGACGAAATTCGCTCTTTGCTTTCACGTCGTATAGAAGAAGACAAAAACGAAGTCGCCCAAAAAGTCGCCTCGCTTAACGATATACTAGGTGGCATAGGCGAAAGAATTTCAGAACTTGCAACGACTTCAAAAGAAAACACTTTAAAAGCACAAAATATCAAAAGCGATATCCAAGATATCAAATTTGATCCTTCAAGTTTCGAGCAAGTAAAAAATATGCTTTTTAACATAGCAAATGCCCTAGAAATCGAAAGCCGTGAGTTAGGTGCTGAAATGAATAACCAAGAAGCAACCATTAGCAAGCTCAAAGAAAGAGTAGATTCGCTAGAAAAAGAACTAGCCGAAGTAAAACAAGAAAGTCGAGAGGACTTCTTGACAAAAACCGCCAACAAACGTGCTTTGATGGATGAAATTCACCGCATAGAAGAAGTTTATAAACGCTATGGCACAGAGTATTCGATATGCTTTTTAGATATTGATTTGTTTAAAAATATCAACGATACTTACGGACACGACGCCGGAGATATCATACTTTCAACCGTAGCTACATTATTTAAGAAAAATATCCGCAAAATGGACTTTATAGGCAGATACGGAGGCGAAGAATTTATAGTAATTTTGCCAAATATCGGACTAAATGACGCCATAACCTTTGGCAACAAGATCCTAAAAGTCATAGAAAATTTCAAATTTATTTATAAAAACGATAGGATAAAGGTTACCGTAAGTGCTGGCGTGGCAACAAGAAGCCTAAATTTAAGCGATACCGCAACCATAGAAAATGCCGACAAAATGCTTTACAACTCTAAGCAAAACGGCAGAAATCAAGTTTCGCCAAAACCTGTTTCAAAATGAAACTACAAGACTTTTTATACACAAAACCCCTCTTTTACAAAGAGATAGACTATACAAGAATGCCTCGTGCATGGGCTATCGTAAAAGAGCATTTAAAGCCTTTTAAGATCATACACATCATAGGCACAAATGGCAAGGGCTCGACCGGACGATTTTTAGCTCAAATTTTACATCTAAATGGCTATAATGTCGGACACTACACCAGCCCGCATATCTACAAACACAACGAAAGATTTTGGCAAAACGGCAAAGTTTTAGACGACGAAAGTTTGCAAAACGCTCACGAGAAATTGCTTGAAATATTACCCAAAGAGTTTGTTATAAAAACGAGCTATTTTGAGTATGCAACCTTGCTTAGTGCCGTGCTTTTTAGCGAGTGTGATTATTTTGTTTGCGAAGCCGGTATGGGCGGAGAATACGACGCCACAAATGTTTTTGACAAAATGCTTAGTCTTTTTACACCCATAGGACTTGACCATACCAGCGTGCTTGGCAAAAATTTAGATGAAATTTCAAAAACCAAATTTAAAGCCATGTGCGAAACTTCTATCTTAAATGACGATATGGACGAAGTTTGCGTAAATATCGCTCATCAAATCGCTAAACAAAAAGGCTCAAACATCAAATTTGCAAAAAACTTTTTAAAAACTTACGACTTAGAGCAA
The DNA here is from genome assembly GCA_024680445.1 of Campylobacter sp. Taxonomy (GTDB): domain Bacteria; phylum Campylobacterota; class Campylobacteria; order Campylobacterales; family Campylobacteraceae; genus Campylobacter_A. The sequence goes on along the minus strand of JAILCJ010000146.1, from coordinate 4,864 downwards.
ATTCAAGCTTACGCCCATAAATTCACCTTGCCAAAATTTTTAATATCAAATTTGACCCTTGCTTACGCTGCTTGCAAGGCATTAAAGCAAAATTTGGATTTATCAAATTTAAATGCTCTTGATTTGCCCGGCAGATGTGAAAATCTCATAAACAATATCTATATTGATGTCGGACACAACGAACTTGGCGCAAAAGCTATCGCTCAAAAATTTAAAGATGTCAAGCTCACTTTGATCTTTAATTCATTTTTAGACAAGGATTTCAAATCCGTTTTAAAAACCCTAAAACCTATCATAAAAAAGGTGCTTTTATACGATTATGAGTGCGAGGGCAGAGAGCTTGGAGGCGAACTGATAGTAAAAGCACTCGACGAACTTAACATAAGACACGAAAAATTCCAAGGACTAAGCATAGATGAAGTAAGGCAGAAAAATATCCAAGATTATTACCTTGCTTTTGGCTCATTTTACCTTGTAGAGGCGTTTTTAAGGCAGTTTTATGCAAGCGAAAATTTATGAGTATTTTTTAAAAAACACTTGTGAAGTTTTAATTTGCCAAAACGATAAAGACGCTTTTTTATGCTCGCAAGCGGCTGATTTTGCCGGAGTTAAAAGCTTTGTTTTGCCAGATTTTAGAGCACGTTTTGGCGATGACTTACGAAGTTTTAACGAAGAATTAGTCCAAATAAGCAAAATTTTAAGCGATTATTATAATTTTAAGGGCAAAAAACTTCTTATTAGCCCCTATAAAACCATGCTTTGCAAACTCCCGTGTGCCTCACAACTTAAAGCCATAGAACTAAAATTTGCACAAAAAATCGATATAAACCAAATTCGCCAAGATTTGCTTCACTGCGGTTACGAAATGGTCGATATCGCCGAAAGCAAGGGAGAATTTAGCATTAGAGGCGATATCATAGATATTTATAGTTTAAATGATGATGAGCCATATAGAATTTTGCTTTTTGATGACGAGATAGAAAGCATACGCCACTACGATATCCAAACACAAATCAGCCAAAAAACCGAACTTGAAAGCGTAAGAATCGTCCCCTTTGTCGCTAAACTTAGCCCAAAAGAGTATGAAAACGCAAACGAAAAACTAAAAGATATACAAACAAATGCCCTTATAAACGACTTAAATTCCCTTGGTTTTTGGGTGATAGACGGTTTTGAAAATTATCTTGAAAAATTTGATTGTAAACTTGCAAATTCTCTCGATATAGACGACGAACGCGATACTGACTTGCTTTTAAGCAAACAAATCATAGCAGAGGCAAAAAATTATCACGATATAGTCGTTTCGCCAAATGCTGATTTTTTCGAGCTAAATAAAAATCGTAAAATCAAAATTCTAGCACGAAACCAAGCCATGTTTGACGCCTTAAATCAAAATGGCAAAAACATAAGCTTTATAAACTCCACTCTTATCGTAAATATCGCAAACGCCGATGAAATCATCATCTCATTAAACAAATTTAGCAAAAAAGCAAGAAACAAAAAATCCTCTCTTGTAGTTGATGAGCTAAAAGTTGGCGATTATGTAGTGCATGAAGAATACGGCATAGGACGATTTTTAGGACTAGAAAAGATAAGAGTTTTAGGGGCTACGAAGGAATTTGTGGTTATTGCTTATCAAAATGACGACAAATTGCTTTTGCCGGTAGAAAATTTAAATCTCATAGATCGTTATATCGCTCAAAACGGCTCACTTGCGGTGCTTGATCGTCTTGGCAAGGCAAGTTTTGCAAAGATAAAAGAAAAAGTCCGCCAAAAACTTTTCGTTATCGCTTCAAAAATCATCTCCATGGCGGCACAAAGAGAATTGATAGAAGGCAAAGTTATACAAAACGAAAGTGCAAACTATCTCAAATTTATCTCAAACGCCGGTTTTAACTATACGCCCGATCAAGAAAATGCGATAAATGAAATTTCAGACGAGCTAAAAAGTGGCAAGGTCATGGATAGATTGCTTAGTGGAGATGTTGGCTTTGGCAAGACAGAAGTTGCGATGAATGCGATATTTAAAGCCGTAAGTTCTGGATACCAAGCCTTATTTTTTGTACCCACCACACTTTTAAGCGCCCAGCACTATAAAAGCCTAAACGACCGCCTCTCGCCCTTTGGTATCAAGGTTTTTAGACTAGATAGATTTAGCACCGCCAAACAAAAATCCGAACTAAACAAGGCACTAAACGACGGCACACCTTGCGTATGTGTCGGCACTCACGCCTTACTAAGTCAAAAAAGCAAAAATGTCGGACTTATAGTCATAGACGAAGAGCACAAATTTGGTGTCAAACAAAAAGAAAAACTAAAAGAACTTTCATCAACTTCGCATGTGCTTAGCATGTCCGCAACGCCTATACCACGTAGTTTAAACATGGCTTTAAGCAAGATAAAAACTTACAGCGTTTTAAAAACTCCGCCAGACGATCGCCTAGATGTGCGTTCAAGCGTAAAAGAATATGACGCAAATTTGATAAAAGAAGCGATTTTGCGTGAAATTCGCCGTGGCGGACAGGTTTTTTATATACACAATCACATAGCGGATATAGAAAATTGTGCCAAAACTATCCAAAAAATCGTGCCAAAGGCTAGAATTTTGATACTTCACTCAAAGATAGACGCCAAAAACACAGAAAATGAAATGCTTAAATTTGAAAATGGCGAATACGATGTCATGGTCTGCACGAGCATAGTAGAAAGCGGTTTGCATCTACCAAACGCAAACACCATTATCATCGAAAACGCCAACAAATTTGGTATAGCAGACTTGCACCAACTTCGCGGACGAGTCGGACGAAGCAACAAACAAGGTTTTTGCTATTTTCTTATCGAAAACAAAGAAAGCTTAAACCAAGACGCCCTAAAACGTCTTGTTGCACTTGAAAGCAACTCATCTCTTGGCTCTGGTGCCGTGCTTGCTTATCATGACCTTGAAATAAGAGGTGGCGGAAATATCATAGGCGAAGCACAAAGCGGACATATCGAAGCTATCGGATATTCGCTCTACCTTAAAATGCTCGAAGACGAGATAAACAGACTTTTAAACAAAGAAGGCACGAAAAGCAACAAAATAGACTTAAAACTAAGCGTAAACGCCTTTTTAAATCCGGATTTTATTCGTGAAGATAGGCTAAGACTCGAACTTTACCGCCGACTTAGCAAGGCTGTAAGCACGGACGAAGTTTATGCTATAAGTGGCGAAATAGAAGATAGATTCGGCAAGATAGATGAATATACAAAACAATTTTTAGATCTTATAATTATTAAAATTTTAGCGATAAAACACGGTTTCAAATCGCTTAGCAACAGCGAAACTAACATAGTTTTGACTAAACTTAATGATGAAAAAATTAGGCTAAAATCACACAGTAAAGACGATGATGATGTGATAGCACAAATCATGACATATCTAAGGAGGCTAAAATGATAGACTGGACCAGAGAATACGCTGCTATTTGGAGAAGTAGCAAAAACGCCCTTGTGGCAGTTAAAGATATCGATTTTGTCGATATTCACAGCTTAGTTGGACTGGATAGACAAAAAGAGCAACTTATCGCAAATACCAAAAAATTTATCCACGGCGAAGAAGCGAATCATGTGCTTTTGTGGGGCGAAATGGGTTGCGGAAAATCAAGCTTGCTAAAAGCAGTTTTCACAAAATACTGCAAAAAGGGTCTTAGGCTGATAGAATTAGGCTCGGACGAACTTAAATATCTGCCTGAAATCATCGACGAGATACGAGATGAAGATAAATTCAAATTTATCATTTTTTGCGATGATCTTAGCTTTGAAAACGATTCAAAAGATTATAAATTCATAAAACCGCTTATGCAAGGCAGCATAGCAAAACCACCGAAAAATATCCTTATCTACGCAACATCGAATCGCAGACATTTAGTAAGTGAAAAAATGAGCGACAATGCCGATACAAAGGTATCAAACGGCGAAATTCATTACGGCGATAGCATACATGAAAAAATGTCGCTTTCAGACAGATTCGGACTTTGGATCAGCTTTTATCAAGGAAATTTTGAAGAATATTTGCAAATGGTGGATTTTTATTTTAAAGACGAAAAAGTCGATAAAGAAAAACTTCACAGCTTGGCAAAAGAGTATGCAAATTTGCGTGCTAGCCGAAGCGGACGAACCGCAAAACAATTTTACCTAAGCTATAAAGGCAAAATTTGACAAAACAAAGCGAGCTGTTTTTCGCACTTTTAAATGATTTTAAAGGTGATAAAAATTTACTCATTTGGCCAGGGCAAGGTAGTTTTGAAGTCGTTGTAGGGGCGATTTTGGTTCAAAACACTTCTTGGAAAAATGTCGAGAAAGCCTTGCAAAATTTAAAAAATGCAAGGCTTTTAAGGCTCGAAACTTTGGCAAAAATTCCGCTACAAGAACTGGCTTTATGCATAAAAGCAAGTGGTTTTTACAACATAAAAGCAAAAAGGCTAAAAACGCTTTGCGAGGCTATACTTTCAGACTTTGGCAACTTTGAAAATTTTAAAGCAAATGTTAGCAGGGAGTGGCTTTTGGGAGTAAAAGGCGTGGGGGCTGAAACTTGCGATGCCATACTTGCTTACGCTTGCGAACAAACTCAAATGGTAGTAGATGCCTATGCCTTGCGAATTTTAGGCTATCTTGGCTATGAATTTGAATTTTATGACGAAGCAAAAGAGTGGCTTAGCGATCTTTTATTTGATGAAATTTATGCCAAAACCAAGCTAAAAGACGAAGGCGAAGTTTTTAGAATTTTTCACGCTTTGATAGTAGAGTTTTGTAAAAAGCATTTTAAGGGCAAAATTTTAAACGAAAGTGGCAAAAAAGCTTTAAATTTGATATAGCAAATAAAATG
>JAILCJ010000045.1 GCA_024680445.1 Campylobacter sp. | reverse complement strand
TGACTCGGAAGTTATAGCTTCTACAGCTTTATATAAATCATCTCGATTTCCTTCTTCTAACAATTTTATAATTTCAAAATAATCAGGTAAATTTTTTATATATTCAAGATATTTTTCGTACCATTGCTGTTCTTGTATTTTTCTTTCTTCTTTTATAGCTTGGGCTTCTTTTTCGGCTTTTTTTCTGTTTTTGGCTTTTTCTTTTAATTCTTTTTGCAATGGCGTTTGGGTGTTTTTGTAGTCTCTAAATTTTACTTTTATACCGTTTTCTTCAAAAATTCCTTTAACGGCATTAAACATATCATCGGCAACTTTATCTAGTAGTTTTAAATTTTGTTTTTCTTCTAAAATGTTGAAGTTTGATTTTATCGATGTAATACGTTCTTGTATGTCGTTAGTATCGTCTATGCCTTCTTCTAGTACGTCAAGTGATACAGAATTTAAAGCATTTTTGATTATATTTTTTTCTTCTATGCTTTTAAGCATGGCGTCTTTATAAGATAAATAAACATAGGCTATTTTGTCAAAAATTGGCGTATAACGCATAGATTCTACATTGCAAGTTGATAAAAATTCGAGCAAAGATTGTTTGATAAAATGATATTCTTCGTTTTTAACTGCACTATAACAAGAAATTCCTTCATAATTTATTTCGTAATCATCAAGCGATTCTTGGACGTTTTGAGCAATGTCTTTTAAATCTGTAAGTGATTTTAAGTCGGCTTTATTTATGACAACGAAAAGTTTTTTATCTTGTAAATCAAGCTCTTCTAAAAAATCAAGGTCGCTTTTTGGTATGGTGCCATTATCGCAACTTATAAGCCATAAAAAAATTCCAGCATTATCTAAAAATTCCTTCGCTGCTTCAAGGTCACCACCATAGCTTTCTACGCTTGTTGCCGGGTTATAACCCGGTGTGTCAATGAAACAAATTTTATCGTAATTTAGTTTGGTATTTATAACGATAAAAGGCAAAATTTCTTTTAGGTTAAAGTTAAAGCTTTTAATAAATTGATGAGATAGTTTTAGATGCATATTATCACTTAAATCATCAAGATTTATCATGCCGCCATTTTTATTGTAACCTTGTATGCCTTGTTTTTTTGCATTCATTATATATGTTGGTATTGCTGTTGTTGGCTCTATACTTGTTGGCAAAGCATACATTTTATCTTGCATAAAAGAGCTTATAAATTTGGATTTTCCAGCACTAAAACCTCCGCCAACTGCAATAATAGTTTTGTTGTAAAGGTTTGGATTTGAGGCGATTATTTCTAGCTCTTTTTCTACGCCTTGAAGTACCAGTACCATTTCTGCTTCGTTTGCTAATGTTCCATCAGCATTTGCAAAATCTACAAAATCGTTATTTAATATATGTTTAAATTTTGCCAAACTGTCATTTTTGAGTTTAGCAGAGATGATTTTCGCTACTAAATCATTTCGGATAGAGATATCTTCGTATTTTTTTTCAAGTTCGATCATTTCATTTATGAAATTTTCTAACTCGCTAACTTGTTTTTTGACCTCCATTTTGATTAAAGCGGTTTTAAAAGGTATGCAAAAATTGCCAAATTTATCAACCGCATTTCTTAATTTTTCAAATTTAACCGGCAATTGCATCGCTTATTTCCTTGATTATAAGATTATGTCTGTCTATAGCTTCTTCTTTGTTTTCGACATCTTTTAGGCGTTTTTCTATTTCATTTGAATATTCTTGAAAGATATCTTCGCCTATGTTTATGGCTTTTAAATTTGCCGCCAAAGATGAAACGCTATTTCTGACATCGTTTTTTACGCGTGAACGCAAATTTGATTTAAAATTATAAACTTCACGGATAAAATAATCAGCATCACTACCTTCAAGTGTTCCACTTTTGCAAAGTGAACTAGGCAGTGTATTTTGATAGTCTATATCTGGATAGTTTACAGAGTTTATGATATTGCGAATAGAACGAGAAATGATATGAATATCTAATATATCGTCACCGGCTTTTTGTCTTGCGACAGATATAAGACCTTTGTATAGATTATCACGCCATTTTTTTATGTTTATTTTGTATTCGTTGTCTATCAATGTTTCGCATTTTGATATAGCCTTTTCTATAGCGTCTCGTACAAAACCTGCTCTAACGGTTGTAACTGTGTAATTTCTGTATCTAGTTTCCGTATCGCCCCATGAAAATGGGTTATACCATCTTGAAGTACTAACTTCATAAGATTCTTCTCTGGTTGCAGTTCCTTCTGCGCTACTTGCCCTTTCGCCAAGATCGTCCATTATAGCTTCTGCATTTTCAAGCAAATTTTGTTTGATATTTAATTCAAGATTTTCTATATCATCATTATATTTTTCATTAACGCTTGGTACGGCTTCATTTTTTATGGCTTTCATAGCGTGGATTTGTTCTTTTAGTTCGCCTAAATCGCTATTTTGTATAGTTTGTATTTCTTGTTTTGTTTGAGTTGTTAAACCTTGCGCATAGTCGTTTAAATTTTTAAGAATAGTAGCTATAAAGTTTTCTCGTCTTTTAGCCATGATTTCATCTTTTTTGGTTTTGACATCTTGTATATTTTGCTTTATGATTTCGATATTACAAAGACTTTGTAAATTTGATAAAGCAAGATTTGGAGTAAAATAGTCAGGATAATTTTGTGTTAAATTATTCCAAACATGTTTGGGGTTTTCATCCCAACTTTCTTGTTTATTAAAGTCTTTTATCATGGTGTATGCAACAGATGAGGTTAAAATAACATCTCCTTTTATAAGATCATCAAGGCTATCTTGAATTTCTGGGTTTTGTGTTTTAAAGGCTTGAAGTGTGGTTTTTTGCTGATTGCTTAGAGCGTTTTTGATATTAGAAAGTACATTTGGTAGTATTTTGTTGTCGTCACCAAATAGTTCATTATCTACTTTAGAAGCTACTAGATAAATTTCTCTGATATCATTTTTACTTGTTACTCTATGCAATAAATCTAAATCCTGTGAGTTTAAAAATTGTCCAGATGGAGATACTATAAGTACAACATCGCAAGTGCTAAGTAGTTTTTTAGTTCTTTCTTCACGAGATACAACTGGATCATTTACGCCCGGAGTGTCAATGATTTCTATATCTTTTAAATTTTCTTGATTCAAATTTAGACTAACTGATTTTGTATAAGGTGTATATTTTCCATTTGCACCGACAAAATCAGCAAGTTTTTCGTTGAGTTCGTCAAGGCTTGAGGCAGTTATGGTTTTAAATTTTTCAAGCTCACTTAATGATATATTGTTTTTTCGTATGCTTTCGTTTTGATCGTAAGCAGAACTTAGTATAAGATCGTCTTTAAGAGCGTTTTTAGCACGTTTTGTTGCTTTTTGTTTTAGCTCGTCTTGTTCTTGTGGGCTTAGTTTTTCAAATTGTGTTCTTGCTTTTAAGCACTGTCTTTGTATTTCGCTTTGCATTACGTTGTCAAGTTTTTGCTTGAATCTCATGGCATTTTTTTCGATATCGTCTATATCTTCTTGACTGAAAAAATCAACTTCTGCTTGTAAATTTGAACCGTATCGCAATATAGTAAGTGCTGCTGTCATTGGAGTGGCGGCTTTTGGCAAAACATCTTTGCCATCAAATACTAGTGCGTTTAAAAGCGAAGATTTACCTGATTTTACACGACCGATTATGCCTAGTTTTAACGTGCGTCCTTCATTTTGCATGTTTGTTATTTGGGTTTGAAGTTCTTTGCTTTTTGAGATGTCAAATTCACCTTTTAATGGCGAAGCTAAACTATGAAGATCGTATTTATCGACTATGGTTTCTAAACTTTTATTTAAATCTATAGGATTCATTGATTTTCCTTTTTGTATAAAATTTGACTTGAT
>JAILCJ010000094.1 GCA_024680445.1 Campylobacter sp. | reverse complement strand
TTATCTTATAAATATGTTCTAACAAATCTTTTAAAACTACCATTTTAAGCCTTTACAAGCCTTACTATATCGTTGTAAGTAGCAAGCAACATGAGCGATATAAGCAAAATCCAACCAAAATAAGTAAAATACACAAAAACTTTTTGATTTACCTCTCGCCTAAATATAAGCTCATAAATGTTAAAAATTATATGACCGCCGTCAAGTGCTGGTATGGGAAGTAAATTCAAAACTCCAAGATTTACTGAAATCAATGCCGTAATGATAATAAGCATTGTAAAATCGCTCTTTGCAGCCTTTGAAGTCACATCTGTTATTTGCACTATACCACCGACTTCTTTTATAGGTATGACGCCTTCTATCATCTTTTGAATACTCAAAAATATTAGCTTTGACGCTCTTATAGTTTCATTATAGGCAAAAGTAAAAGACTGAAAACCAGTGTTATAAACCTTCACGACTTTATTGCTAGGGCTTATACCTATGAGCGGACGCTTGATACTCTCGCCAAATATCGTTTTACTCTCTTGCACAATAGGTGTTAATACAAATTCGTGTATAGTGCCGTTTCTATCGACTTTTATACTAAGTGGTGCGTCTTTAACATTTCGACTAATCTCATCCCAGCTAGCTATGGGCTTAGAATCTATGCTTAAAATTTTATCATTTGCCATAATACCTGCCTTTTGAGCAGCTGAATTTTCTACCACTTTATCAATAACAGGCGATATTTTATCAACGCCCAAATAACCAAGCCAAACAAATAAAAAAAACGCCATAATAAAGTTAAAAAATGGCCCTGCAAAAAGTATAGCAATGCGTCCAAGCGGGTGCAAGGTGTTGTAGCTATCTGGGTCAAAATTTCTATTAGACGGATCTATGTCGTCTTGACCTTTTAGCTGAACATAACCGCCAAGCGGAATCGCTGATATGGCGTATTCTGTCTGACCTATACGTTTTTTTAATAGCTTTTCGCCAAAACCGATACTAAAAGTATTGACGCAAACTCCAAGCATTTTTGCAACCAAAAAATGCCCCAACTCGTGGAAAAAAATCATAGCAGATAAAACTAAAATCGTAGCCATAAACGACCACGAATAGTAGTAAAAACCTACGATAAACAAAGCAACAACAAAAATGATGCTTTTCATCAAATTTTTCTTATGTCGGCGTATTTTGTATAGTTTAGAAATTCATCTTGAAGTTGTGCTTTTTTATTTGCGATGATTTCGTCTTTGCTAAGTGCAGTTTTTGCTTTGACAGTTTGCTTTTTTTCAGGGACATTGTTACCCTGCTCTTTTATCATTTCTTTTTTTATGTCTTTTAGACTTTCAAAAAAATCATTCATTTTGTTTAAACCTTATAAAAATTTCACGAAACAATATCAAAAAAATGCAAAAAATATAATTAATTTAAATAAATTTGTGTTTATTTTAAGCTATTTTTGGCTAAAATCTCGCTTTTAAACTTCATTTGTGCGCTCTTAGCTCAGCTGGATAGAGCATTTGATTGCGGTTCAAAAGGTCAGAGATTCGAATTCTCTAGGGCGCACCATCTTATTTTAAAGCTTGTTTTTATCAAATTTATACCATTTTTTATTTTTATAGTATTTTCACAAAATATTTATAATATCCTAAAATTATCCCTATAACATCAAATTTGATTTAACAAAAGCCCAAAAAACATGCCACTTAAAATTTGCCTTTTATCTTTGTAATTAACTCTTTGGCTTTAACTTTTTGCTAATTTTATTTTAAGGACGCCAAAATCTGTTTGACTTTGCTTTGGTGAAGTGGTATAACCTTTATCAGCTAAGGTATTATTGTGGGTATCTCCATTTAAGCGTTGGCTTAAACTGCGTTCATCGCTCGCCGCTTTATGCGGTGTATCTTGCACTGCATTAGGAGTAGCCTTAGCCTCTTTAAATAATACTTCTTTATTTAATTTCCCTTTTGTTTTCTAAGCTGTTACAAAGCTGACTTTATCTTGCCTTATGGTGCCACCAAAAGCATTTATGGTGGTAGAATTATTGCTTGGGTTAGCTTGACTTATTCCTCTTGCCCTTTGCTCTGAGCCTCCTCCATTAGCTCCCTCAAATCCACTTCTAGCGTTTCCCCCCACTTTCTCTATCGTATCCTCGCTCCAATCCTCCATATTCTTGGTTGTTATCTCCTTCATATTCTCTGGCGTTATCCTTGAACCTTTCAGAGCCATTAGGAGTATTAAGCGTCCTCTGTTAGTGTCATATGCTTTTCCTTTTTTTATTGCGGTTATTTCTGTTCTTTTGCTTACTGGCGTATAGCTTAAATGGTCAAACCCATTATCGCCTAAAAATATAGACTTAGCTACACTATAAGCACCATCATCGCCAAAGCTTGTTGGTTTCCACCTATCTGGGGCCAATCCATCTTTTAACCACCATGCCTCATCTGTATAGATGATATTATGCCCATATTCATCTGAAACCTTTTTTAAGGCTTTTGCAAAAAATTCATATTGGTCTATATTTACTATTTCAGTTTTTTAACCCTTAGTAAATAGTGATTTTATTGACGTTTCTCTGTTTGTAATTTTTATAAAAATGTGTAAATTTTGTTTGATAAATTGTATAATCAAGCTTTTATTGCAGAGACTTGATTTATTGGATTATTTTTTGATGACTTCCCCTAACTCACGCCTAAGCTCACTAGCCTTAGCCTTATCACCAGCTTTTACGGCTTTGGCTATTTGGGATTTTAGCTGGGCGATTTGACTTTGTTTTATATAGAATATTATAATCCAAAAATAGGATTAGCAATAGTAGGGGTGTGATTGTATGTGCCCACCTCATATTGAGCTAATTCTACCACCTCCTTGCTATGCATACTAGCATTTAAAGAGGTGGGGTTTTGATTTTCTTTCTTACGATTTTAATTTATTCTGCGATATAACAAATAAGCTTTTTACACCAGTCCTATTTTTAAGAGTGATAAGCAAGGACACCCTATCCATTTGCCTTTTGATACCATAATATTTTTTAGATCTAATGTTAAGTATTTTTGAAAATAAGCTATAAAAAAGTTGGTGACCCTTACGAGACTCGAACTCGTGTTGCTGGCGTGAGAGGCCGGCGTCCTAACCACTAGACGAAAGGGCCAAAATACGATAAAAACATCAAATTTGATAACACAAAATTTATAAAATCAAATTTGAAAAATTTGAGTAAAACTCAAAAAATTTGTTGCAAACCTACAAACAAATAAAAACTACAAAAGCAAAATCGCTTTGTAACAAATCAAATTTTATAAAAACAACTAAAAAAATACATAAAATGGTGCTCCGTGCAAGATTCGAACCTGCGGCCGCCTGATTAAGAGTCAGATGCTCTACCAACTGAGCTAACGAAGCATTTTGGAATTTGATAAGGTATTTCGCACGGAAATAATAACCTCGACAAAAGCAAGTAAGTGGCGCAGCGGACGGGGCTCGAACCCGCGACCTCCGCCGTGACAGGGCGGCATTCTAACCATCTGAACTACCGCTGCACCTAAAATAATGGTGGTCGCTATAAGACTCGAACTTATGACATCCACCTTGTAAGGGTGGCGCTCTACCAACTGAGCTAAGCGACCA
>JAILCJ010000073.1 GCA_024680445.1 Campylobacter sp. | reverse complement strand
TGGGTTGGTTGGGTTGGTTGGGTTGGTTGGGTTGGTTGGGTTGGTTGGGTTGGTTGGGTTGGTTGGGTTGGTTGGGTTGGTTGGGTTGGTTGGGTTGGCTGGGTTGGCTGGGTTGGCTGGGTTGGCTGGGTTGGCTGGGTTGGCTGGGTTGGCTGGGTTGGCTAAATTTGTTTTTAAAATCATCAAATTTGATGAGTTTTTGCATTTTAATAAGCTCTTTTTGCTTCAAATTTGATATTTTAAGTTAAATTTCTTTATATCATCAAATTTGATAAAATGCTGTTTTGCAATTTTGAAAATTTGAGTTTAGGGAGCAAATGATGAGAAAAGTTGTGATTTTTGCCTTGTTATCGCTTTTTGCATGGTGCGATATCTTTGATGATGGGGCATATGCTTATGATAATGATGATTTTAAAATGGCAAAAATATTGTGGCAAAAAGCCTGTAAAAGCGGTCATTCTGGGGCTTGTTATAGTATGGGCGTTATGTATGAGACAGGGCAGGGTGTAGAGCAGGATTTTAAAAAATCAAGCGAATTTTACCAAAAAGCCTGTGATGACAATCTCGCCGAAGCTTGTTATTATCTGGCGTTAAACTTTGAAAATGGACGCGGTGTGAGAAAAAACTGGCAAAAAGCCAAAGAACTTTACAAAAAAGCTTGCGATGGCGAGTATCAAGACGCTTGTGAAAAACTTAAAAACTTGCATTAAATGCCTAAATTTGCATAAAAGTTTTACCAAAACATAAGCTATTGATACTTATAGTTTAGGCACTTTAAATTTGTTTTTGCTATAATAAACGTTATTAGTTTAGTTGCTTTGCAGTCTTTGGCAAGAGTATAACAATGTGAATGATATTCACTCGGAGCAAATAAGAGCCTTTACAAATCAAAAAAACTTTACTTGGAGCTACTTTGCTTGATTTATTAAACTATTCATTTCATAGGCTAAATAGCCTTATTTTTAATTACTTTGTGATCAAAAAAGAAAAAGAGCAAGGATTTAATTAGTGAAAAATTTATATATTTTTGCGGGAGTTAATGGAGCTGGAAAATCAACTTTTTATATAAATCAGTTAGAAAATAATGATTTTTATGGTGCCAGAATTAATTCAGATGAAATTGTGAGAGAATTTGGCGATTGGGATAATCCAATAGACCAAAATCGTGCAGGTCGTCTTGCAATAAAGCTTCGTAATTCATACTTAAAAAAAGGTATTGATTTTAATATTGAAACTACGCTAAGTGGTCGTTCTATTGTAAATTTTATACAAAAAGCAAAAGAAAATAAATACAATATAACATTATTTTATGTTGGACTTGAAAGCGTTGAACTTTCGAAACAAAGAGTTGCAATAAGAGTAGCAAAAAAAGGACACGGAATTGATAGCAAAATATTAGAAAGACGCTTTAATCAAAGCTTTGAAAATTTAATTAAGGTAATTCCATTGTGTAACACTATTTATTTTTATGATAATAGTGAATTTATAGAAAATGAGAACAAACAAAAATTTTCAAATTTAAAAAAAATTGCTGAAAAGATTGATGAAAATATTTTTATTGAAAAAAATATTATGTGGTTTGATAATGTTTTGAAAAATATTGATAATTTAACTATATACAATAAAAACGACATTTCAGCTATGGACGAGCTAAGAGCCAAACACAAGAAAGAGATTTGAAATTTACTGACCCGACTTAGGGGATTGAAACTTAAAAATGAAAAGGAGTAAAGATGTTAGACAAAGCAGAGATTTTAGCTTATTTAAAAGAGTTAAAGCCTGAACTTGAAAAAGACGGAATTACCAAAATTGGACTTTTTGGAAGTTATGCAAAAGACGAAGCTCACGCATTTTCTGACATTGATATAGTTGTAGAAAGTAATGCAAAAAAGATGATTGAAAGATTTGGTAGTGCTATGTCTGCAATATGTTTTTTTGATGAATTAAAACATAAAATAGCAAAAAGATTTAAGCGTAGTATTGATTTATGTGATACTACTTCAATGTCAATAGAAAAAAAAGAATTGCTTACGCAAGGAGCGATTTATGTATGAAAAGGCAAGTTTAGAACGATTTAAAAAAATTTCTGAAATCATAACTTCTATCTTGGCTAAATGTAAAAATGGAATATCAGAAGCTTTACAAGATGAAGATATTTTGCAACCTGCAATTTTAATGCAATTTGTGCGTATAAACGAACTTATACAAGGCATACAAAAAAATAATGATACAAAAGCCTTATGTGTATTTGACAAGCAAGAAATAGGTGCTTTTAATAAAACAAGAAATATAATTTTGCACGAATATGAAGCATTGGATTTGGAATTGCTTGAAGACTTTATTAAACATTTACCGATTTTACAAGAACGATTAGATAATTCTATAAAAGAATATTATGTAAATTTAGATAGTCAAAACGAATCTAAATAAAGCAATACGGCTGATAACAAAAACAGAATAAAAAATTAAAGACTTCAATCCTATCAAATGACGCCGTAGATAAATTATTTAAAAACAAGAACGAGAACGAGCTAAGAGCCAAACACAAGAAAGCTGAATAAAAAGAGAATAAAAACAAGTCCAAAGGACGCAAAAAATGAAAAAGTTAATACTGGTTTTAGGCACTCTTTAAATTCGTTTTTGCTATAATGTGAGCCGTCCCCGCCCACATACTCACAATGTTTTAGGCACTCTTTAAATTCGTTTTTGCTATAATGGCGTATTGAGTGCTATTGCGTTGATTTTCGTTTTAGGCACTCTTTAAATTCGTTTTTGCTACAATAGACCCTTAGCAAAAGCCGATTTTTAGGGCAAAAAAAGCGATTTTTATAGCAAAAATATATAATATTTGCTATAATGCCACAAACAAATTTAATGAGTGCCTAAAATAAGGAGTTTGTCAGTATCTCCGTGGGATTACAATTCCTTTATAACTGTCAATGCGGTAAAGCTAATTTACCGCATTTTTTATAATTTTTAATAGCCAAATTTACAAAAACAAATTTTTACTAATACAAATCATCAAAAAGCGTAACTTCTTTTGGTTTTGATTTTTTCATCTGTTCGTCATCATCGCCTAGCAAAAGTTGCATTTTGTCAAATTGTTTTTCGGTAATGATAAAAGAGCGGATATTTCCTTTGGGAGGAAGGATTCTTTTAAGCCTTTCAACTGCCGAATTTGCAGCCGTGAGTCCACGTACCACACGCACATACACAGAAAACTGCATCATAAAAAAGCCTTGTTTTAGTAGATTTGTGCGAAATTTTGTAGCCTTTTTGCGTTCATCTTTACTGCGAACCGGCACATCAAACATCACTATAACACGCATAAATTTTTCCATTTACAACTCTGCAAATTCTAGCTCGCAAACGCCATTATTTAGGCTATTTTTATAGCTTTGAACGCTTTTTGTGATAGCCATGGCAAGGCTAAATTTTTTGCCAGCAATTTTTACGCTATCTTTTAAAATCCCCACCAAATTTGCCTTCTCTTTGGTGCTTAAAAAGATATCTTTATCATCATCTACTAGGCTTAGCACCAGCCTATCGCCATAAATCCTATAAGGCTCCATCAAATCATCGGCAAGATTGAAGTTATTAAAAATATTGTCATGTCCTACGCCAAATATCGGTAAAAGCCCGCTACTTACGATATTTCGCACCACTGCTGATCTGATGATAGCATAGACATAGTTTAGGGCTGAGTTTTGCCAGCACAAACTTTCCCTGCTAAAATTCGTGCCAAAAAGGGCTTTAAAATACTTCTGTGCTGCGGTGGCTTCGCAATTTTTAGCATCAGCTAAGAGCACTTTTTTACTTAAATTTATTAGCTCGTCTGCTACTTTACTATCAAATTTGCTTATAAATTTTGCTTGATTTTTTATCTTTGTTTTGATGATATTTTGCCACAAAATCGCCTTGTGCTGTTTGCTTTGGGAGATTTGAGTTTTTATAACGGCATTGCTTTGATAATGAGTGAGATATGGGGCAAAAATCCATGCTTTAAAAATTTTATGCGAAAAATATACGCCTAAATATATGCAAGTCTTTGATAATGCAATCGCCCAGAGCCTAAGCCATACGAAAATTTATGAGCTTAAAATTTCAGATTTAAGCACAAAGGCTAAGATTATTTAGGCTCTAAATTTTCGCCGATTTCTATATTTACGCACCTGGCTATGTCTTTGAGTTTGCTAAATTCTTCTATCAATCTAGGGGCGTCATCTAGGCTAAAAGTCAAGGCTAGTTTTTGAAATTTTGCATAGCGATAAATTTTAGAGTTTTAAAAATGCTAGTTTGCATCAAATTTCCTTTTTGAATAAATGAGAGTAAATATTGTAGCTATTTTGTATATTAAAGTCAAAAAATTTTTAACTTGTTTTATGCCCACATAATTTCTATAAATTATATAACCAAAGCATAAAATTAGTTCAATATCATATTGCAATATCTATATGCT
>JAILCJ010000059.1 GCA_024680445.1 Campylobacter sp. | reverse complement strand
CGTCTTTTTTAAGACTGGCTTTATTTACGCTTTCTATCCATTTTTCTTGTATTTGTTTCATATTTTGCAAATATGGTTTGATTTCTTTTTGTGCTTCATCGTTTAAATATTTAAAGTCATATTTACCCATTAAAATATCAAAGCTTTTTTGTAGTTTAAATGCTGATTTTTTTAAGCTTTGATTCGAATCTAATGCATTTTTTACTTTTTGGTTGAAATTTAAATGTATCTCATTTGCAAATGTAAATGTTGCAAGAAAAAATATAATTAATTTTTTCATCTTTTATCCTTTATTCGCCTTTTATTTCTCCGCCTATTACTGTTAGTCCTGAACTATCTATAACTACATCTACTCCACCAGCTTTAATGACGACATTATTATTTGTAATTATTACTTGGCTTGTTCCAACTTTATGGATTATCTGAGTGCCAGCGTCAACTTCATAGTTTGAAGCTATATTTGAAAATTTCGATTCGGCTTTTTCGGTATGTTGCGAACTGGCTTCTATTTTTATATTGTCAGATGTTTTGATATCTAAATATCCATTGGCTTGTATTATGGCTTGTTCTTCTGATTGTAAATTTATGCCCTCGCTTATGTTTAATTGCATACTTCCTTTTATGGTGTGATTGCTATTTTTATTTACCGTTCTTGTTTCATCTTTATCGATTATGGTTTCTAAATTTCCTTTTATCTCTACACTTTTATCGTTTCCTATATATTCAGAGCTATCCTTGGCAACTCTAAGTTTATTGTTTAGTCCTACATTTAAAGTGTTTGATATGCCTACTATGGTATCTTTACTAGCACCTACCATTGTTAGATATTCAGCACCTACATTTACATTTTTGGCTAGATCTATGGTTTGGATGTGAGCTTGTTTTATCCTTTCTGTATAGTTGCCATCCGTGGTTGAATATTTATCATTTAGTATATGTTGCGTAAAGTTATGATTTATAAGTTCATCATAATCTTTTTCGGCTTTTAGATAAATTTGTTCTTTGTCTTTTAAATTTGATAATGTTAGTTCATTTCTGCCGTTTTCATTTGTTCCTATGGTTTTTGAACTTAGGGTTGTTTGATGATAATTATTTGGTAAATTTGATAATTGTTTATTGTAGCTATTGTATAAACTTCCGATTATTATAGGTTTATCTATATCATTTTGCAAATAAGATATCACTACTTCATCGCCGATTCTTGGTATAGCAAAAAAACCAGAATCCGAACTAGCTATAGGCGTGATTACTCTAAGATAAGTTGTGCTATAAGTGTTGTTTATCTTTTTCGTTTCATTTGTTTTGTTCTGAGAAAGCTTATGCATATTTTTTTTGTCAATTATTTCTTGTGTTATAAACTCATTTATCCTTACTCGTATTCTGCCGTATTCATCTGTAAAAATAGTATTTTTCTTTGAATCAGGGTCTTCTTCGTCGCCTATGACTATACCAAGGCTAAGAGTGTTTGCACTTGGTTTAGCTATGGCTTTACTAATATAAGGTATGGTTGTAGGAATAATGCTTAATTCGTTATGATAGCTAGTTTGCATACTTTTATCTTTTAAATTTAAATTGTCGTTTGTATTGGCTTGATTTGCCAAAACAGCTTCGTCTATAAAAGTTTGCTTTTGAGCTATGATACGAAAATTGTATTTTTCACTTGAAATTTGAGTGCTTAAATTTATGCTATCGTTTAGTTTTAAACCAAAGACATTTGAGTGGGCATTATAGGTATTGAGTTTTAAATTTGCCCTTAACGATTCTATTAAAGATTCAAAATTAAGTTTATTGCTTTGTGTAAAACTAAATTGATCATGATGAGTAAGGCTATCAAAGCTTGCAAGAGAAGTATTTTTTAGTTCAGAAAATATTCTTAAAGGAAAGGCTGGGTTTTGCATAGAAGTCGTAAAACTATCGGTGCTTAAATGTTCATTTTTGTTTATTTGCTTTATGCACTCATCATTAAAAGCATTGTTTGGATTGGAATTAAATTTTATATCTTTTGTTTGTGAATTTTGGCTTGGCGAGTATATATAGACATTTTTGCCATCTTTATCTGTTAAAAAAATGTTTTCATCATAAAAATAGACTTTGTTTTCATCTTCGTAAAAATACAAAGCATTGCTAGCACATAGCCTTTTTATAAAATCCAAATCGCTTTCATTTTTTTGGCTTATGTATTCTTTTGGCTCATAGCTTTCATATATATTTGTAAAATCGTATTCTTTTAGTTGATGATGAGTATTAAGAGCTAAGACTTGTTTGATGACATCTATAACGGAGAGATTTGTAAAAATTCTATTTGCCTTATTTATGCTTAGTCTATATAAAAATGAACTGATTTTTAGTTTAAACATAAATTTTACATCGGCAAGATTTAATGCAGAATTTGAGTTTTTATCGTCATTTGTGCCTAAAAAAGTAATATCGGTGATGATACCATTATAAATTTTTTCATTTGTATTTGATGAGATAGAATTTGCTTTATCTATTTCTGGTTTTTTTACTTTTATTTCGACTACATTATTTAACAATGCATAGGGATTGTCTTGATTTTGTTCGGTTTTTGTCATGGCGGCAAAGATAGGATTGTCTATGGAATTTTTGCTGTAACCCTCGCATTCTATGCTAAATATATCATCTAAACTTTCATTGACGCTTATTTTTGTAAGAACAAGATTGTTTGTAAATGGTGTGGTTTTGGCATCTCGTATGCTAAGACTTAGATAAGAATTCATTGTTTTATCCTTTATTTTATAGGTTTAAAAATTGATTTATTAATGCTATAAGTAGCAAAAATTGCATTTATAACATAATTTTTTTGCTTTTTATTTTGATAAATTTTACATAAAATTTTATGTAATGTTTTCATATTTATTTCCTTGTATTATTATTGTTTCTAGTATATCAAGACTGCTTGCAAGGTCGCTATCAAGCCCTTGTGCTATTTGTATTTTTACTTGTTTTAGCTCGTTTGGAGTTAAAAAGACAAGATGTTTTTCGATTTTTTCAAATTTGTCATTATTATGATATACAATGTTATCATTTGCAGATTCGTTTGAATTGGCATTATTTTGTTTTTTATCACTGTTATTTGAATCGTCTTTTTTGTTGTTTATAAGATCTTCATAGTCATATAGTCTTTCAAAATAATTATGCTCACCTTTGTGTTTTCCTTTTTCTTGTGGAATTACAAAAACCAATCTATAAATATTGCTTGCAAATTCTAAATCGCATTGTTTAAATTCATAGCCGATAATTTTGTTTGAAACATAGTCTGCTTGTAATTGTGAAAGTAGCTTTTCATTGCTTACATTTTTTAAATGGCTTGTTTGTATATTTATGCTATCGAAACAATCTTGATTGTTGTATTCGTCAGAATTTAATTTGTATTTTTTTACATATATATTATCTTTTTGAGATGTTATCTCTTTAAAATGGAATCTCAAATCCGGATTGTTTGTATTTATGTTTGTTTTACTTTCGCTTGGAGCCTGTGAAGGTATTTGTTTTGTGCTATATGCATATTTGTATAAATTCGCTTTTGACATACAAGTTAAGATAGAGCCGTTATTTGTACGTGTATGTGGTACCAACTCTTGCATAAGTGCATGATCGTTATTTATCTTTTTAAGGCTTAAAGCCGAATCTGGAACACTTACTACATGGGTGCAAGGATATGTAGCCGAACAACCAACTATGCTTGAACCTATATAATCACTTGCCAAGATTAGCGGTATGCCATTTGACTTTATGTTTTTACCCCTAGTGCTTTTTAAGATCACTCTACCACCATGTGGACACATGATAGTATCTGTTTGTATGACTGGATAAGAGTGAGCGATAGAAGCTTTACTATCTACATTATCGGCTGTTTTTGTAATGTTTTCAAACGATGAATTATTAAGTGTATTATCTTTTGCTTTGTTTATTTTATGCAATTTTATACCAAGAGAAGCTTCTTTGATAGAATAATTTTTTATGATAAACAAGCTATTGTTATGATGTATGCTTAAAGTTCCTATTTTGGTGTCATCGTTTATTTCATCTTTATTGCCTTTATCTTGAAAAGAATATGTCGGCATTTTACAATCCATTTGATTGTAGTTGCAGTGTTGTTGTGTTTGTTCGTATGAATTTGTAGATTCTTGTTTTAAATTTTCTAAGTATTCTTTGTCGGCACTACCAAACTTATTTTCGTAGTCTTTAAATTCGTTTGCACCTTTTAAAAGTAAGCCGTCAAGAAAAACTTGGCAAGTAAATTCTTTAAGTTCTTCGGCACTGATATCTAGGTCTAACTCATCTACTATATTTTTATATAAATTTTCGCAGTCTATGCTAACCTTATCGCTAACAAAGATATATATGCTTTTGTTTGGTATATCAACAAATATGGAGTTGTTAAATTGATTTAGCTTATTCATTTGATTTGTTTGTTTGGTGATAGCTTTTATATAGCAACTCATAAATTTATCATCAAAGCAAGTGTTATAAAATTGTGCTAGTCTGGCTTTTGTGTAAGCACTCTTATCGTTTTGCATATAGCTTTTGCTTATACAACTATGATATCCATACAGTTTGTTAAGATCGCATTTATCTAGTAAATCATTGCCATTTATTTTAAAACAATAAGGCAAATTTTTACTTACACTTCTAAATTCATTTAAGTTAATGTTGCCACCTGTTGGAATTTTACCCGCATCATTCATATCTATGATCTTTATAAAAAGATCGTTTGAAGCCAAATCCAAGTATAAATTCATAAGATCGACTTTGTCGTAGTTTTTGATATCCTTGCAAGAGCATGTGCTTTCTTGATTTTGCGAGTTTGCATTATTTTGGGAATTTTCTTGGATTTGAGAATTTTCATCCAAATTTGATACTTCATCCAAATTTGAATTTTCACTCAAATTTGATACTTCATCCAAATTTGAATTTTCACTCAAATTTGATACTTCATTTGAATTTGAATTTTCACTCAAATTTGATACTTCATTTGAATTTGAATTTTCATCCAAATTTTCATCCAAATTTTCATCTAAATTTTCATCTGAATTTTCATCTGAATTTGTCTTAGATTCGTCGTCTTTTTCTTTTTTTATACCGTATCGACTAAGTTTATTTGCTATGTTATTTTTATTTTCATTGCTAGAATTGCAAAGTTCATAGTTTAACTGGTCAAGCATTATGCTTAGATAGTTTTTGCTTTCATCTTGTGCATTGTCATTTAAGCCAACGACGCCATCTTCGTTTATGCT
>JAILCJ010000046.1 GCA_024680445.1 Campylobacter sp. | reverse complement strand
GTTTCTGGCGGTGGTGAGAACGGTAGCGGTTTTGGTTCTATTCTTTTAAATGGTCTATAATGGCTTTGAAATTTTAGCAAATTTGATAAAAGTCGTTAAAAATTAGGCTTTTAAAGACGATACCGAAGCCGCAAAAGTTGCAAATAACTTAAATACTCTTATCAAAGATGTAAAACAATTTTATCTCTTAAATCAAGACTATGTTAGCAATTACGACAATATCGATAAAATAAATATAAACGAAATGACAGATGTTATATTTATGGCACCTGGTAGTGGCAATGGCGAAAGAGCTAATGGAGATGGTCCTCTTGAAAATTTGATTTTAAGTTCAAATGGCAAGGAGTGCATAGTTATATATGTCGTTATCGAGCCTGATTTTACGCATACTCCGCCTCATATAGAAATTCACAAAGGCAACGATCAAGACGATCCGTTTTGCCAAAGAGTTTATAAAGAACCTGCCGTTGCTAGTGCTTTGGTTGCAAAGTTTAGTTATACTTCAAAAGTTACCAGTGTTAATGACTTAAACCAAAAGATAACTACTATAACACCAAACGATGTTTCTGGCGGTGGTGAGAACGGTAGCGGTTTTGGTTCTATTCTTTTAAATGGTCTATAATGGCTTTGAAATTTTAGCAAATTTGATAAAAGTCGTTAAAAATTAGGCTTTTAAAGACGATTTTGTAGAAAATACTGCTTTAAAAGATAATTTGTGAGACATGCTTTTACCATGATAGAACTTGTTTTTGTTGTACTCATTGTTAGTATTTTGGCTGCCATAGCTATGCCAAGGATAAATTCTGTTAAAGATGATACCGAGGCAGCAAAGGTTGCAAGTAACCTAAATACTCTTATCAAAGATGTTAAGCAGTTTTATCATTTACAATACGATTTTGTTAGTAATTATAACGATCTTAGTATCAAAGATGTAACAGATGTTATATTAGCACCTGCTGCAGGAAGCGACAAGCCTAGTACTTTTTATAGTATCGGTACAATAATTCAAATGTCTGATATGGTAATAAAATCTAGCGGTTTAGAGTGTATAGGAATAAACATAGTTATGACAAAAGATCCAATGAGTGGCGAAGTATCGCATATACAAGTTTTTAAAGCCAAAGATAAAGATAAGGCATTGTGCAAGGCTATATATAAAGAAGGGGCGATCGCAAGTATTTTAAATGCAGGTTTTTCTTATAAAGCTTTTGCATATACAGACGATAATGGCGTTTCTGTATATCAAACCATAAATATGCGAGACGGCGTTGGAGATATGGGTTTTATACCTTTGGATTAGCAAGTTTTTATAAAATAAATTTTTAGGAGAAAAAGATTTTAACTAGACGCGCTTTTACTATGATAGAACTTGTTTTTGTTGTAGCTATTTTGGGTATTTTAGCGGCCATAGCCATACCAAGACTATCTAATATAAAAGATGGGGGCGAGATAAACAAAACGGCTGATAACTTAAATATTCTTATACATGATGTTAAACAGTTTTATCTTATGCAAAAAGATTTTGCAAGTAGTGTTGATCTAGACAATATGACTAATGTAGATTTACAGCCAGCCTTTGGTTTTAAATCAGGCGAAGTTAATAAAAATTATGCCTTTGATACCAGCGGTGCGGAGTGTATAGTGGTATCTTATGTGCCTTTTGATGAGGAATTTGCCAAACCAGCCCACCTTAAATTTTTTAAGGGTAAAAAAGGAGTTGATAGCGAAGTTTGCAAGGAACTTTACAAACATCCTTTTGTTAAAAAGGTCTTAAATTCGCAGTTTAGCTATCAAGAAATAGTCGGTCAAGACAAGGCAAGTGGCGAATTTATATACGAAACAAGTCAATCAAATTTGGGCGAAATGCTCTTAGAAAAGTAAAAATTTAGCCTTAAATTTATATGAAAAATTAGCAAAACACAAGGCTTTTTATAATTTTATGAGCATGAATTTTTACGCTTGCAACTTTCTTAGTACATTTCTTACTACTTCGCTTATCATATCGACCGAGCTAAGTTCGCAATGTTCGTGAGTTGTGTGAGGTGAAATGATGTTTGGGCCTATGCTACAAGCGTGCAAATTTGGTCGATTTTGCAAGAAAACTCCGCATTCAAGTCCGGCATGAACGGCGGCTATTTTTGCGTTTGCTTTAAATTTGATAAGTTCGCCATGCACGAGTTTTGCAAAGTCGCTGACATCTGGTTTCCAAGGCGACGATCTATCCTCGCATCTGCATTTAAAACCAAGGGATTTTGCTAATTCGCAACTTTCAAATTCTAGCGTTTCAACTCCTTTTTCGCTCATGGCTCGTGCAAAAAATTCAAATTCCACCGCCTTTTTATCAGCCTTGATAATGGATAAATTTATGCTTTCATTTACCAAAGACAAGTCTTTATCAAAGCTTCTAACGCCTTGTGAAAAAGAGTTGATCAAAGACAAAATTTTATCGCCATTTTTTAGTCGCTTGTTGCCTTTGCCAAGGGCTTTAACTTTTATAAAATCATTGCTTTTTGGTGCGGTTTTGCAAAGTGCCAAGGCTTTTGCGTTGGCAGGGACGCTGTTGCTTCTTTCTCCGCCTTCTATGCTTACTAAGTAGCACTTGTTTTGGCGTAAAAATCTGCCAAGAGTTTTTATGGCATTTGGGATATTTTTATGGATCTCAACGCCAGAGTGTCCGCCCTTATGTCCTAACACTTTTATCTCGTAAAGCCCCATTTTATCGCACTTTTCAAGCTTGTTTGAAATGCTTGCAAAAACATTTATCCCGCCAGCACAACCCACTATAACCTCGCTGTCATCTTCGCTATCAAGATTTAGTAAATATTTTGAATAAAATTCGCCTTCAAAGCCGTTTGCACCGAGCATTCCTACTTCTTCATCATTGCTAAACAAGCACTCGATATTATCAAATTCACATAGCATTTGCATGGCGATAGCCACGCCCATACCGTTATCAGCACCCAAAGAGCTATTTTTGGCGCTTATTATTTCGTCTTGGATTTGCAAGTCTAGCTTTGGTGCTTCGCCGACACAAACCATGTCGTAATGGGCTTGTAAACATACTTTTGGTTGTCCTTTGATGATGTGGATATTGCCGACTTTATCGAGTTTTACTTCTGCATTTTTGCTTTTTGCAAAGTCTATTAAAAAATCCCTAAGTTGCGATGTTTCATAGCTACAATGTGGAATTTGAGCTATTTTTTGAAAATGTTTTAAAATTTCGGTGTTTTTCATAAAATATCCTTTAAAAATTTCGAAATTATAACAAAAACTGCTTTGTTAGGATTAAAAAAATAGGGCAAATTTGACTTTATTTTTACAAAAAATCATCAAATTTGATATTTTTAGAACTTATCCTTTGTTTTTGGCAAAGATTAGCTCTAAAATTTGTGTTTGATTTATTTTGGCAGAGTTTGAAATTTCAGTCACGCTCAAATTTGAATTTATATTTTTCTCGTTTAAAAATTGCTCTAATTTGTTGCAATCCTTGCTAAAAAAATCGCAAATTTGCTTTGGGGTTTTGTGTGAAATTTCGCTGTTTATCGCTTTTAGTGGAGATTTTGTTGGGGCATTTGAGTTTATCCAAGCAAAGGCAAAAATATTTAAAAACAAGATAATGCCAACAAAGATAAGTTTTTGACCTTTAAAATAGCTTTTAAATGGCGTTAAATTCGCCATTGTATGTATGATGACGGCAAGTATCATTGCCAGTCCTATCCACTCGTGTATAAATTTTGCTCCGGCACTTTTTAGCCCAAAAAATAGCACCAAGCCTGTTAAACTAACAACTACAAAAGTTGCAATACTTGCGGTTGTACCGATGTTTCTTAGATAATTTTTCATCTTTACACCTTTAAATTTTTCGAAATTTTAGTTTTTTATGGTTAAGAAAATGTGAAAATCAAAAGTTTTAAAAGTGCAAATTATTAAATTTGATAGACGCTTGCCTTAAAAAAGGGCAAGCATGAAGGGGGGGGGAGGGTTATTTTTTAAAAAATTTATAAAGCGGGCAGCCATAAACTGCGGTAATGATGAACCATAATGCCAAAATCATCCAAGGTGAATCTCCACAAACTACTGCTATACCAAGGCCGGCTACCAGCCTTAAAGTCTTATCCCAAAATTTCATGTTTTATCCTTTAAAAAAATGTCTAAGTTTAGCAAAAACTAAGGGGCTGTTTTGTGATAAGGTTACGAAAATAAAGAGCAGAAATTTGAAATTTTTACCCTTAAAATAATAAATTTAAGGGCATGTTTAAAATTTTTTATTTTTCTTCACTTTTATTTTTTGAAAAATAAAGCAGATCAAACACCCAAAGACCAACGATACTATAAACGATTCCAACCATATAAAGCATGTTAATTACCTTTTAAGACCATTTACGATTTCAAGCATAGAATCGCTTGTTGTGATGCCTTTTGAATTTGCTTCATAAGCACGTTGCCCCGTGATAAGATCTGTCATTTCTTCGACAAGTTGAACATTGCTAAGCTCCAAAAAGCCTTGTCTAATGGTGCCAAGTCCGTCAAGTCCTGCCGTACCGACTACAACATTTCCACTTGCGGCGGTTTCAAGATAGTTATTATCGCCCATAGAATGAAGTCCAGCTGGGTTTATGAAGTTTGCAAGTTCTATTTGTCCAACTTGTGTCATTTCAGATTCACCAGCACTTAAAACCGAAACCGTGCCGTCTGTACCAATAGAAATTTGTGTAGCGTTTGCTGGGATAGTGATTTGTGGTATTAGTTGATAACCATCCGCATTTACGATAGTGCCTTCGCTATCTAGCTTAAACGCACCATTTCTGGTATAAGCCGTTGAGCCGTCTGGAAGTTGGAGTTGAAAAAAGCCATTTCCGGCTATAACTATGTCAAGATTGTTGCTTGTTTCTTGAAAATAACCTTGTGAAAAAATCTTATTTATCGCCGTTGGACGAACGCCAAGACCTACTTCTATACCAGTTGGACTAGTTGTAGTTTGGCTTGTTGCCGAACCAGCATATTCCATGACTTGATACATTAAGTCTGCAAATTCTGCTCTGTTTTTCTTAAATCCATAAGTATTAACATTTGCGATGTTGTTTGTCGTAACATCGATTTGAGTTTGCATCGCAACCATGCCTGTTGCAGATGTGTAAAGCGATCTCATCATGGCTTTATATCCTTAAATTTGAAATTTATGTGAGTTTTTTTTCAAAACTCACATATTTTTAAAGGTTTTATGGCTAATAAAAATCATGCCAAAGGACAAATTTAGCTGGGTTTGACTAAATTTTACTGCTTAAAGCAATTAGCGTTCCAAAACTATCTACCGACCTTTGCAATTTTGCTAATAGCTTCTTGATTAAGGTCGTCCATATGGCTAGTCATGACTTTTTGATACATATCAACTAGCCTTTGTGTTTCTACAAGCCCTACCATTTCGGTAACGGCATTGACATTTGACATTTGTGCAAAACCTTGAACAACACTATCAGCATCGGCGATATCGCTAAGCTCGTTCATGCTTTTTGCCTTAAAAAGATTGTCGCCTATTTTTTCAAGATCTCGAATTTCTCGTGGTTGGGCGATAAACATTTTTGCAACTGCATCGCCGTCGAGATAGACATTGCCGTTTTTATCGACATCTATTTGCGAACCTTGGGTGATTTGTATGCCTCTACTTGCAGCCGGCTGGGTTTCATAGCCTGTACCAAGTACACGGTAACCTTCTTTGCTAACCAAAAAACCCTCGCTATCTATGCTAAATGAGCCATTTTTGGTAAGCCTTTCACCGTTTGGGGTATCAACTAAGAAAAACAAATCATCTCGTTTTATCGCAAAATCAAGAGCATTTTTGCTTTCTTTTAAACCGCCAGAACTAAAATCAGTGTATTCCTCGCTGATTTGTGGTACTCTGTCAATGGCTCTATTTAGATATTTTGCGGCGTCTTTTGTGTGATTTTTAAGCGGTAATTCATCTTGTGTTTGCTTAAAAATTCGCTCAAAATCGCCTATAACAACATCGTCTCTTTTATAGCCTATGGTATTGACATTTGCAAGATTGTTTGTGATAACATTTAGTCGGTTAAACTGCGTAACCATCGCACCTGTGGCTTGATAGTATCCGTTGTTCATTGCAAATCCTTAGTAAAATTTTTCGCAAAAAAGCAAAATGTATTCCAAAAATTTTTTTGTATTTTAAATTAGCAAAAAAAGCCCGAAATTTTAGCGATTAAAGCAATATTAAAAATTTTTGGGTATAATCCACTCTCTTTAATCAGCTTCAAATGCAGAAAGGCACAGCACACAAATGAGCACCACAAAAGAATTATATTCACAAATAGATGAGCTTTTTGCCGAAAATGAAAAAGGCTTTGTAACTTACGAAAAATTAGTTAAACTTTTTGATAAAACACCCGGTGTAACAGCTATCAAAAAGATAGATTCCTTAGCAAAAGCCCATAAAGTCGAGCTTTTAAATTCAGCTCAGGTTGCAAAAATGCGAAATTTAGCCGAAGCTAAAAAAAGACAAAAAGAAGCACAAAAAGCCCAAGATCTTGAAGTTGAAGACGAATTTGATCTTAGCGGTGAAACTGATTATTTAGAGTGGTCTCGTTCGGATAGTCCAGTTCGTATGTATCTACGCGAAATGGGACAAATCGCTTTGCTAACAAAAGACGAAGAAGTCGAAATCAGCAAAAAAATCGAACTTGGCGAAGACATCATCATAGATGCGTTTTGTTCGGTTCCGTTTTTGATAGACTTTATCCTCGAATACAAAGAACCGCTTATAAACCGTGAACGCCGTGTAAAAGAGCTTTTTAAAAGCTTTGAAGACGAAAGCGAAGAAGAGGACGAAAGCGAAGAAGACGAAAGCGAAGAAGAGGACGAAAGCGAAGAAAATGAAAAACCAAAGAAAAATTTGAAAAACGACAAAAGAGCCGAAAAAGTCATAGAAAGCTTTAAGGCATTAGAAAAAGCTAAAAAAGAGTGGCTAAAAACCGCAAATAAACAAACAGAAATCGAAGAAAAAGACATTAGCGGTCATATCATCATAGCATTTAAAAAGAAAATTCTAAAAGATAAACTAATGGATCTTGGACCAACTAGTAAGCTTATAAGCGAGATAGTAAAGTCTATGGAGACTGCTTTAAAAAGCGATGATGAATTTGACAGAGAGTTAAAAAGACTAGAATATCGCTTGCCTATGTTTAGCGATGAACTCAAAAAAAATCACAAAAGCATACTAAAAGACATACTTAAACTAAACAAAGAAGATATCGTTGCAAGGGTGCCAGAAGCGACTATGGTTTCAACTTATGTAGAGATAAAAAAACTTTTCCAAACCAAAGAAGCTAGTAAAAGTGGCTTTAACCTTGAACCAGCAAAATTAAAAGAAATTTTGGAGCAAATCAAACGCGGTAAGAAAATTTCAGACGAAGCCAAGGCTAGAATGGCAAAATCAAATTTGCGTTTGGTCGTGAGTATAGCCAAACGTTTTACCAACAGAGGCTTGCCATTTCTTGACCTTATCCAAGAGGGCAATATCGGACTTATGAAGGCGGTTGATAAATTCGAATACCGCAAGGGTTATAAATTTTCAACCTACGCTACATGGTGGATCCGCCAAGCCATAAGCCGTGCGATAGCCGATCAGGCAAGAACGATTCGCATACCTATTCATATGATAGAAACTATAAATCGTATCAATAAAATCAGCCGAAAATATATGCAAGAACACGGCAAAGAGCCAGAAGTTGCTATGATAGCCAAAGAAGTTGGACTAAGCATAGACAAAGTTAAACAAGTTATAAAAATCACCAAAGAACCTATCAGCCTTGAAGCACCGATAGCCAACGAAGATGACGGCAAATTTGGGGATTTTATAGAGGATAAAACTTCACAAAGCCCTATGGAGCACATCTTAAAAAGCGATTTAAGAGCACAAATAGATGAGGTATTGAGCCAATTAAACGAACGTGAAAGAGCAGTTATATGCATGAGATTTGGTCTGCTTGATGACGAAAGCGACCGCACCCTTGAAGAAATCGGCAAAGCCTTAACGGTAACAAGAGAACGTGTCCGCCAGATAGAAAGCTCAGCCATTAAAAAACTAAAACACCCAAAAGTCGGTAGAAAACTCAAAAACTACATGGAGAGTTAAGGAATTTTCGCCCTTTTTACGCTAATTAAAGGGCGAAAATTTATATCAAATTTTTTGTAAAATTCTTTAAAAATTTTAATGTTTAGAATCATTTGTTTCGTAAAAATTTTTTGGCTTAAGACAAGTTAAAAACTTTTCAAATGCTTTTTAACTTTGATTGTGTTGGTTAAATTTAAGTAAATTGTAATTATAGGATAAATTTTAAATAGTTTTAAATAAAAAAAGTTTAAAATTCAAATTTTACGAAAGGGGCTAACAAATTTAATGAAATTTATAAAGCAACTCATCACCCTTTTTATCTCATTAAATTTAATCCTTTCTCAAAGTCTTTTTGCAAATTTATCAACTTTAAATAATTTTAGAATTCCTCTAG
>JAILCJ010000040.1 GCA_024680445.1 Campylobacter sp. | reverse complement strand
AATTATAATGTGATTATTAAAAAAATTAACTTATAATGGTAGAAATTGTGCCAAAAAGCTTTGAAAATATTTGCATGTTAAGATAATAAATGCAAATTATAAAAGAGCTAAAATTAAATCTGCTATAATGCAGAGAATTTTTTACTTAACTTTGCATTTATAGGAAAATTTATGCTAACACATATAGACGAAAAAAATCGCCCAAAAATGGTAGATGTAAGCCCAAAAGACGATACTTTGCGTATTGCGACGGCAAGTGGAGTCATAAAAATGAGTAAGGCTGCATTTGAGGCTGTTAAACAAAATACTGGCAAAAAGGGTCCAGTTTTGCAAACTGCAGTCGTTGCGGCGATAATGGGAGCTAAAAAAACCAGCGAACTAATACCAATGTGTCACGCCATAAATATCCAAGCCGTCGATACAGACATAGTTGAAATGCCAGAAATTTACGCTTATAAACTTTTTGTTAGCGTTAAAAGTCTAGGCAAAACAGGCGTAGAAATGGAGGCATTAAGTGGCGTTAGTATCGGTCTTTTGACTATATACGACATGATAAAAGCCATAGATAAAACCATGCAAATTACAGACATCGTTTTGCTAAACAAAAGTGGCGGAAAGAGTGGCGAATATGTTCGATCTTAGTGGGAAAAAACCTAAAATTTCTTACCCTTGTTTTTGGTCTTATAAACTCATACTCGAAGCCGATAAGGATGTAAAAAGCTTAGTATCTGATGCCTTGGCTGGACAAGAAAGCAAAATTTCTTTTTCGCATTTTAGCAAAGATAAAAAATACGCAAGTTATGATGTGCAAGTGCAGGTTTTTGGCGATTCGCAAAGGATAGAAAATTTTGAAAAATTAAAAAAGATAGCAAAATTTGTCCTTTAAAAGGAAAAATTAGATAAAATTCGCAAATTTATTTTTTACAAAATAAAGTTAAATTTGCGAATTTTAGCTATAAAATTTTAATGTTTGAAAACAAATTTGAACTTAAAATTTTTAAAATCAAGTACAGTAAAAAGGATAAAAAATGCTAGATTCTAAAAAAATAGAAAAAGAGATTAAAAATTTAGACAAAAGCGACTTAAAAAACGCACTTGTTGAAGAAATGAATAAAATTATAAACGAGTTAAAAGCTAAAAATTGTGCCGATATGCAAAACCTAAATGACGCTATCGTTGCGATAAATGAAGCACTTGTTGGCGAAAAACAACGTGAAATTTACGCCATGATAGACACTATTGATAAATTACAAAGATCCATAGAAGCCAAGGGCGATGAGATAAAAGCAACCCTTAAAACTTCATTTGAGGCGGCTGAAATGGTCGTGCAAGCAAGCGATTTGGAGCAAAAAGAGTATTATTTAAATCTCATAAATAACGCTATTATCCGTGAAACTAGGCTTTTTGACATACTTCGTGAAATTACCCAAAACGCCTTTCTTAATGCCCTTGAAAATGGTAACAATGTTTTGCAAACTATCACCGAAATAGCCAAAAATATCGCTTTTCGTGCGATAAATGACGGCGATTTTAGTAGTGAACGTATACTTGAAATCGCAAAAATTATCACCAATGTTGCTTGCGAGCTAGCAAATGAAAATCACGCTTACGCAAAAGATCTAGTCAGCGGTGCGATTTTTGGGGTAAAAGACGGAGTTTCAAATGCTATTGAAATTCTTAAAAATGATGCTAAATTTGCACCAAGTCAAAGTGAAATCACCAAAAGTATAAAAGAGTTAAAAAATATAGATGAAGGTTTTATCGATATGTTAAAAGAGCTTGGGGCACAGTGCATCGAGCCAAGTCGTAGCATAATAGAAAATTTGCTTGACAATACCTTTGATAATGCCATGGCAAGACTTAGACGCATGAGTGAATTAGCCAGTGCAAACCTTTTAGAACGTCTTGAAGAGATAAAAAATGTCGGCAATGTAAATGCCATTATAAGTGCGGCAAATAAGCGTATAGAGCAGATCAAATTTGGTATTAGCGAAACAAATTTGAGCGAAAAATTTAATGAATTTAAAGGCGAACTTACAGAAATAGAGAAAAAAGGCAACAAAAAACTAGAAGAAGTCAAAAATGCCGATATTGCAAAAGAAGCTAAAAAACTTGGCGAAAGAAGTTTTAATGCGGCAAAAAATTTCATAGAGAGTTTAAAAGATAAAAAGTAAGTTTGCACTTTTTATCTTTTTTGTTGTTAGCTAAATTTTATATTTTAATTTTTGTGTATGAAAATTTGATAAAAGTCTTGCCAAAGTAAATTTGACTTTGGCAAGGGTGTTTTAGTCTATCCAAGTTAGGATATCGTTCATTTCTCGGCGGAGTTTTGGTGGTTGTGGGTTTAACCTATAACCAAAAGGTAAGGCGATAGCAACTCTGTGTTTTTTTGGATCAAGCCCTAGCAAATCGCCAAGTCCAGCCCTATCAAAACCTTCTATAAAACAACTATCTATGCCAAGCGAGGCGGCGGCATTTGTCATATTTGTTGCTGCTATCATGCACTGTTCGTGCGACCATTGAAAAAGTTTTTCGTCGCTGTTAAAATTTGAATCAATAAAATTTTTATAAAATGCAACTCTGGCGGCGTGTTCTTCGGGCGTTTTATCGCCTCTACGTTTTATCATGGCGGCTACATAATCGCTATCGCTTTTAACATCTGCTATCTTGGCAAGGATGATAACAAGGTGAGAGCAAGAAGTGATTTGAACTTGATTCCAGCAAAGTGGGCGGATTTTTTGACGCAAATTTTCATTTTGTATGACTAAAAAATCCCAGTGTTCAAGCCCTGTCGAACTAGCACTTAGTCTGCCAGCCTCCAAGATAAAGTCAAAATCTGCCTTTTTTATCTTTTTGCTTTCGTCAAAAATTTTGCATGCGTGGCGGAAATTCATCATTTCAAGATAGTTCATTTTTAACCTTTCAGGGTGAAATTTGCAGAAATTTTACTAAGTGTTACTAAATTTTTGCTAAAACACAAAATTTTAAGTTTTTAAAAAAAAATTTCGTTTGCCGTGAGTATAATTTTACAAAAGGAGGCTAAATGCTACAAATGCTTGGTGCGATAGTGCCGATATTTTCGCTTACAATTTTGGGTTTTGTGCTTAGCAAAAGTGTGTATAAAAATCGCTTATTTTGGGACGGACTTGATTCTATAACTTATTATGTTTTTTTGCCTGCCATGCTTTTTTATAAAATTTCAAATATAAATTTTCATAAGGCGGAATTTTTTATAAATTCGATTTTATCGGTATTGTTATCCTTTATAATAGTTAGTTTTCTTTGCGTTTTGGCAAATTTTATTTTCAAATTTGAAGCACGTAAATTTACTAGCGTTTATCAAGGTGCAGCAAGGTTTAACAACTATATATTTTTAGGCATTATCGAAGCACTTTATGGAGGTGAAAGCTTAGCACTTGCAGCCCTTATCCTCGCGGTTATGGTGCCTATAATCAACATTTTTAGCGTTAGTGTTTTTGCGATTTACATAAGAGAGGGTAAATTTTCGTTTTTTAACACCCTTAAAGGCATAGCAAAAAACCCTATGATACAAGCGTGTTTTGTGGGTTTTATAGTAAATATTTTAGGTGTAAATACAGATATTTTCGAGCCATTTCGCATACTTGGTTCAGCCTCTATCGTTTGCGGTCTTTTGTGCGTTGGTGCGGGACTAAGACTAGCGGAGTTAAAACATTTAAAAAGCGATTTTTATGTAAGTTCGGTTTTAAAACTTATCATTTATCCTAGCATAGCCATTTGGTTTTGCCATTATTTTGGCGTTAGTGGCGAGGCGATGGCGGTTTGCGTGATATTTGCGGCGACACCAACGGCGATAACGAGCTATATTTACGCAACTAAACTTGGTGGCGATAAAGAACTAATGTCGCTTATCATCACGGCTCAAACTATAATTTCTGCCTTTACTTTTACGCTTTTTCATGCTTTTTTGTAAAATGTGAGAAAATTCTAAAAATATTTAAAAATCTCTGTTACAATTTTTGCCCATAGAAGGAGGGTCTCCTTAGTTACATAAAAAGGCAACAAATGTCTCAAACTTACGACAATGCTAAGCAGTTTGCTCTTAGCCACATACTTCCATATAGCAAACAAATCGACGAAAATGGCGAATTCCCTAGCGAGAGTTTTAAACAAATGGGCGAGGCTGGATATTTTAAAATCCTAATCCCAAAAGAATACGGTGGTATGGGGCTTGGTTTGCAAGAACATGCCGATGTTTGCCGTGCTTTTGCTGCATCGTGTGCGACGGCAGGACTTTGCTACATGATGCACAATGTTGCTCTCATGTGCGTGCTAACTCACGGTAGCGACGAGTTAAAAAATAAAATTTTTAAAGCCGTTGTTGATGAGAAAAAATTCCTTGCACTTGCATACAGCGAACTTGGTAGCGGAACGCATTTTTATATGCCAGATATAAAGGCTGAATTTGATGGCGAAAATGTCAAATTTAACGGCATAAAAAGCATGGTTACTTCTGCAACTTATGCGAGTTTTTACCTTATCCTTACGCCGAGCAAAAAAGAAGGTGAAATAGACAATTTTCTTATCCCTCTTCAAACACAGGGTTTGGAATTTAAGCAAAATACATGGCAAGGGCTTGGCATGCGTGGCAATGTCTCATGTCAAATGCACTTAAACGATGTGAAACTTGACACGAGTTACCGCATAGGCGAGAGCGGGAGCGGTGCAAAGCAAGTTTTTGAAGTCGTTGCACCATTTTTCGTAACGGGACTTGGAGCGGTTTATACAGGTCTTGCTCAAAATATTCTTGATGAGGCTGTCGCTCATACGACGCAACGAAAATACACTTCTGGCAAGGCACTTTGCGAGATAGAAAGCGTGCAAGTACATTTATCAAGAATTTTTACTCAAACAAATGCTGCTATCGCTTCGGTAAACGAGGCAGCAAAAGCCGGTGCTAACGGCGATAGCGACGCCTTGGCTAAGATACTAGCGGCTAGAATTTTTGCTAGTGAAACAGCGATAGAAACCGCTAGGATAGCCATGAGAGTTGGTGGCGGCAAAACTTATAATAGGCAAAATGGCATAGAAAGATTGCTTCGTGATGCTTATGCCTCGCAAGTTATGGCACCAAGCGTGGATGTGTTAAATATCTGGCTTGGCAAGGCGATAACAGGACAAATGATACCATAAGGAGAAAAAATGCTAAAAGTAGGAGCGGTGATTTATTCGCCAAATGTAACGATAATATGGGATATAATCGCAAAATTTTGCAAAGAGCAAGGCTGTGAGATAGAGCCGGTATTTTTTAAAGACTATAAAATGCAAGTTGATGCCCTTATGGACGCTAAAATCGACATTGCATGGAATTCTCCACTGGCTTGGCTAGATACGCATTTAAGAACAAAGGGTGCAAATTTAAATGGGCTTATGAGAGATAGCGATCAAGATCGCCATAGCGTTATGCTTGGTTTAAAAGGGACAAATTTAGCAGATCTTAAAGGCAAAAAAATCGGCTTTGGAGCGATAGATTCTCCACAAGCAAGGCTTATACCGATAGGATTTTTGCGAAATAGTGCTTTGGAATTTGGCAAAGACTATGAAGAAGTGCGTTTTGATGTAGGCGTTGGTTTGCACGGCGATCATGTCGGCGGCGAAGAATACGCACTAAATGCCTTGATAAAGGGCGAAGTTGCCGCTTCTTGGATGCTTGATCTTAACTATGAAAAATGGTTACAAAGTGGCAAGATAGATCCGAACAAATTTGAGATAATAGCCAAAACACCGTATTTTGATCACTGTATTTTTTGTGGCAGAGTAGCTTTGGAGACTAGCAAATTTGATAATTTTAACAAAACGCTTAAAAAAATGGACTATCAAAACCCAGCTCACAAAGAAATGATGGATCTTGAAGGGCTTAAAAAATGGGTTGACGGCAGACTTAGCGGATTTAAGCAAATCACGGCAGCAAACGAGTATTTAGGCTTTTTATGCTAGCTTTTAGCACTTCTTTAATGGGCTCTTTGCCAAGAAGCAAGGAGCTTTTAGCCCTAGCAAAAAACAAAGATGCAAATTATAAAAAGTGTTTGCACGATGAAACGGCTAGGGCGGTTAAACTTCAAGAAGAAGCCGATATCGATATTATCACGAGTGGTGAACTTGATAGGGATAATTATCTAAGTTTTATAGCTACTAAAATTTCAGGGCTAAAAATGCTAAGTATGAGCGAGATTTTAGAGCTTAGCAAAGATAAAAATACCTTTATAAAATCCCTTGTAGAGCTTGATGTGCCAAGTTTTGCTATCAAAAACGCCATTTGTGTTAAAAAAATTGCTTATAAAAAATCTTTGATAAAAGATGAAATTTTATTGCTTAAAAAATTTACCAAAAGACCCATAAAAGCGACTTTGCCGGGCATTTATCTAATGAGTAGATCTATGTGGCTTAATGGCATAAGTTCGAAATTTTATCTAGACAAAGCCCAGCTTGGAGCGGATATGATAGAAATCTTAAAACGCGAGATAGACGAGCTTTGCGAGCTTGGAGTGGGACTGATAGAATTTGATGAGCCTATCTTAACCGAAGTCGTTTTTGCACCTTTTGCGACTAGATCGTTTATGTGTGCTTCACTTTCGGCTAAAAAAGACATAAAAAGCGAGTTAGAATTTGCACTTACTTTGATGAAGCAAATCGTTAATTATACCAAGCAAAAAGGCGTAAAATGCGGAGTGCATGTGTGTCGTGGGAATTGGAGTAAGGACGAAAACACCTTGCTTACTGGTTCGTATGCGCCCTTAGTTGAGCTTTTTGAAGAGCTAGGAGCTGACATTTTGTTTTTAGAATTTTCTACGCCACGAGCAGGGGATATAAAGGCTATAACTCAAAGTAAAATTCTAAGCAAAAACACTATTTTAGGGCTTGGCGTGATAAATCCACGAAGCGAAATTTGTGAGAGCAAGGACGAGATAATCGCCAAGGCAAAACTTGCTTTGAAGTCATTTTCACCAAAAAATCTTTGGTTAAATCCTGATTGCGGATTTGCAACCTTTGCAAACAGACCGCTAAATTCGTTTGAAATTATCCAAAAAAAGCTTTTACAGTTACAAAAAGCAAGAGATGAGTTAAGGGCGGAATTTGCGTGAAATTGCTTTCAAATTTAATAAAGGCTTAAAGAGGAATTTATGGAACAAATACAAGAATTTGCCTATTTTGGACTTATAAAAAAAGACGAATTTAACTTTTTTTCAAATAAAAAAATCAAAATGCAAAAAGAGCTTGATTTTGATATAAAATCTACACAAAATTGTGCTCTTGATCATTTTGCCTCGGCCTTGCTTTGTGGCGTTTGCCTTGCGATAAAATCGCACTTTAAACAAAACAACATAAGGCTTTTTGAGTGCGAAGGCAAGATGAAAATTTTTATCACAAATCCTCTTTTTTATCTCGGCGTCCTTGGTTACGAAGAAAGCAGTAAAATTCAAAGCATAAAGCTTAGAATTTACCTTAGTTTTGACGGAAAAATCGAGAATTTAGACGATTTTTGCAAGCTTGGAGTAAAGCGAAGCGTGCTTTATGAGAGTTTTAAAGACAAGATAGATATAAGTTTTTGTGAAGTTTTTTAAAACTTTGAGAAATTTCGCAAAATTGGCTTAAAATCCTTGTTAAAATTGTTTAAAAATTTACAAATTTTGTTATAATTTTCAAATGAGAAAGCAAATTTTATCATCCACAAAATCAGTCGTTATTAAAGTCGGAACTTCGACGCTTACAAATTCAGACGGTTCGCTAAATGAAGAGCGTATAAAATCCTTGGTTTTAGGGATTTGCGAGCTTATCAAAAAAGGTTTTTCGCCGGTTTTGGTAAGTTCTGGTGCCGTTGGTGCAGGCATGGGTATCTTAAATATCGCCGAGCGTCCAAAAAGCATAAACGCCAAACAAGCACTTGCCGCAGTCGGTCAGGTCGCACTTATGCATCTTTATGAGAGAATTTTTTGGGCACATTCACGCACCATAGCTCAACTTTTGCTTACAAAAAGCGATTTTAGCGATAGAAAACGTTACTTAAATGTCCGAAATGTCTGCAACTCTCTTATCTCACAAGGCATAGTGCCTATCATCAACGAAAACGATCCAGTCGTTGCAGATGAACTAAAAGTGGGCGACAATGACACCCTAAGTGCCTTGGTTGCCGGACTAATAGACGCTGAAATTTTAGTCATACTTAGCGATATAAACGGACTTTACGATAAAAATCCAAACAAATTTAAAGACGCAAAACTCATTAGCCTTGTAAATAAGATAGATGACAATATCAAGGCACTAGGTGGCGATGAGGGCAGTAAATTTGGAACCGGCGGTATGGCGACAAAACTTATCGCGGCTCAAATGGCAAATAAAATCGGCACAAATATGATAATCGCAAATGGCAAAGAAGACAGAATTTTGCAAAGAATTTTCGAGGGCGAAGAGCTTGGAACGCTTTTTATGGCACAAAAAAAGCGAGTTAGATCAAAGAAATTTTGGTTGGCTTATGCGAGTGCGAAAAAAGGCAAAATTTGCATAGACGAGGGTGCGAGTTTGGCACTAAAAAAAGGCAAAAGTTTGCTTTGCGTGGGGATAAAATGCGTGCATGGCGAGTTTGAACGTGGCGACATAGTCGAGATAGAGTGCAAAGAAATCCTTGCTCGTGGCATTAGCAATTATTCTAGCAAAGAAATTTCTCTTATCATGGGTAAAAAAAGTGAAATGATAGAAAAAATTCTAGGCTATAAAAGCGACGATGATATCATACATGCAGACAACATTGCATTTGAGTAAAAGTGTCTTGTTTGCTTTTAGGATAAG
>JAILCJ010000153.1 GCA_024680445.1 Campylobacter sp. | reverse complement strand
GATACAGCATAAAGCATATCTGCCCTATTTTTGTTATACATATTTTTGCACAGATAATTTTATGATAAAGCTAATTTATACAAGCTCTGAAATTTCAAGTAACTTTTGTCTTGCGGTTTGGAAATCATCGGCGTTTATTTCAAAGTCGATTTTATCTTGTTTTTTATAAACCTTATCGTAGTAATTTATAAGCAAAATTTCACAAACTTTTGCTTTGTTGCCTGTTTCATAGGCATTTATCGCATCATTTTTTGCTTGTTTGCAAATAAAGGGCGAAATTCTTTTCATGCTTTCATAAAAAAAATCGCTGTTTATGTTTTCATAACTTTGCAAAGTGCAAGAAATTCGACTTTGTATGCTTGCATTTACCCAAACGCAAGTATCATTTCGCATTTGTTCGTAAAAAAGTTTTGGTATGGTTAAGTTGCCTATTTTTCGGCTTTCTCCCTCAACAAAACAAATTTTGCTGTGCTTTTTAAGTTCTCGAAGCGATTCAAAAATTTCATTTTCAAAGGCTTTTTGACTGGGTTGTTCGCCGTTTATCTGACCAAAGGCTGAACCAAGGTGATTTGCGATTTTTTCAAGATCTATCGACGTTTCAAGGCTTTGTATAAGTTTGGTTTTAAAACTGCCCGTGTAGCCATAAAGCGTAACAAAGTGCAAACCGCTTGGTTTTTCAAGCTCGTCTAAAACAAAATTTCTGTAACTTTTATATCCGCCAACAAGCCTTACGACTCTATACCCTATCATGCTTAAAACATACGATATGCTAAGTGATCTCATGCCACCACGAGCACAATACACCCCTACAAGCGAACCAACGCTAGAAATTTTGGCGATCTCATCAAGATTTTTTGCGATATTTTGACTAACAAATTTAGCACCCATAAGTTTGGCTTTTGCTCTGTTTTCTTTGTAAATCGTGCCTGTTAGCTCGTATTCGTCGTCATTTAGTACATAAAAATTTTTTGCACCTTTTATATGGGAATTTGAAAATTCTCGTGGACTTCTTGCGTCTATGAGTAAAGAAAAGTTATCTCTCTCATTTATCCACTGCGAAATTTCAAGCTCTTTAAGCATTAAAAGCCGCTTTTAGTTTTTCAAATAAAGGCTCAAAAGGCACGCCATTTACCCTAGTTTCGCCTATGGTAGTTATAAAATTTGTATCGCCTTGCCAACGCGGCACCAAATGATAATGCACATGTTCAGCTATTCCAGCACCAGCTGCTGCACTAAGATTCATGCCTATATTTACGCCCTTTGCGTTAAGATCCTTTTTTAAAATTCCAACGCCTTTTCGCACAAACTGGCTAATTTCTATCCAAGCCTCATCGCTTAGATCTTCGATCTTATCGCTATGCATAAAGGGTATAACCATAAAATGTCCCGGCGAGTACGGATAGCGATTCATCACGCCAAAACAATGTTTAGCACGAAAAATAAC
Organism: Campylobacter sp.; assembly: GCA_024680445.1. Lineage (GTDB taxonomy): Bacteria > Campylobacterota > Campylobacteria > Campylobacterales > Campylobacteraceae > Campylobacter_A. The sequence goes on along the minus strand of JAILCJ010000153.1, from coordinate 7,687 downwards.
GCCCGTGCTATCGTCAAGCTCCGGCGATTTTGCTATATTGCAAAAGACGCAACCATCGACTTTTTGTGAAAAATACTCAGACCTCCAAGGCGCATAGATATGTTGCATTATTTTCCCCCTTTTATAGTTTGCAAGGCGGTTTTGATATCGTCTTGTCTCATAAAATGTTCGCCTATTAAAAAGGCGTCAACGCCGATTTTGTTTAACATAACAAGCTGTTCGTGGTCGTTTAAACCGCTTTCAGCGACTATGATTTTTGAGTTTGGTAAAACCGGAATAAGCCTCTCACAAAGACTCATATCCATCTTAAAATCCTCTAAATTTCTGTGATTTATGCCTATGATTTGAGCTCCGGCAAAAACGGCTTTTTTGATATCTTCAAGATCGTGCGTTTCTACCAAGGTGGCAAGTCCTAAATGATAAGCATATTCGTTTAACTCTTTTAATTCTTTGCTAGAAAGTGCCTTAGCGATAAGCAAAACCATGTCGGCTCCATACGCCAAAGCTTCGACAAGTTGATATTTGTCTATTATAAAATCTTTTCTTAAAAGTGGTAACGAAGAATAACGGCGAATTTGACCGATATACTCGATATTGCCTTGAAAAAAATGCGGTTCTGTAAGCACGCTTAGCACATTTGCACCGCCTTTTTCATACTCTTGTGCGATGGCAATAGGGTCGAAATTCTCTCTTATGACGCCTTTGCTCGGACTTGCTTTTTTGACTTCAGCTATTATGCGAAGTGGCTCGTCTGGGGTGCTTTTTAGGGTGGGGATAACATCTCTTGGCACAAAAGGGTTATAAGCAAGTGAACGACCAAGCCACTCTAAGGCATAATCTTTTTTGCGTTTTTCTAGATCATCTTTTGTTTTTTTGATGATTTCATCAAGTATCATTTTTTACCCTTTTTAACGCATTGATCGATGAGTTTTGTATGTTCTATGGCTTCTGGTTCTTTGGCAAAATTTTCGTCTTTATTTGCTCCGTCCATAAGTGTTTTGGCTTCCGTGCAACGTCCAAGTTTATAATATCCCCAAGCAAGCGAATCGACATAATGAGGCGTATCTGGCTCCAAATCTAAGGCTTTTTTTACAAGTTCAACGCCCTTTTTTATATCCAAATCATGATCTATTAGCAAATAGCCATAATAATTTAGAAAAAAGCCCTCGTTTGTTTGCACGACACTTGCTTCAAAATCATTAACTATATTTTTTAGGATCTTATCGTTTAATTTTTTTTGATGTTTTTCATAGCTCACAACTCCCATGTAAGCCCTGTATTTTGGCTGTTTTGTTTCGTCGTAAAGCTTTTTTGCACTCTCATACGCCTTATCAAAATCGCCAAAATTCATATAGGCTTGCATCACAAGTTCTTTATCAAAATTATGCTTTGCTAACAAGGCATCAAAACTTTTTCTATCCTTGTTATAAACATAGCCACCAAGGGCTCTATTTATAAATCTTTCGTCATCGTTTAGCTCATAAATTTCTTCGCAAAGTGGCGGAATTTTATCAAATTGCGAACGTTTTTCGTAAAGTTCAAGCAATAACATGCAAGTATTTAAATCGCAAGCATTTTTCTCTTTATATTTTTGCAAAAGATTTATGCTTTCGTTTATATCGTTAAATTGCGTAAGCATGATGCTTACCGCCCTTATAAGATTTTCTGAATTTTCATTTATCTCATAAGCTTTCAAAAATGCTTTAAGTGCTTTATCTTGCTCGTTCGTTAGCGAATATATCGTGCCTAATAATATAAAATTTTTATCGTTTGTCTTGTCTTGTTTAGTGATTTGCAAGAGCAATTTTTTTGCCTCATCAAATTTAGAATCATTTGCTAAACACATGGCTTTATACTGCAAAAATTCCAAGTCATCTTTTAAATAATTATCACCCAATTTTATAAGTTTGCTAAGTCCAGCCTGATCTCTTAGATCCAAGGCAACCTTAATGGCTTCTTTTAAATAAGCTGATTTTTTTGTATGCTCAAAAAGATTTTTATAAATTTGCATACTTTTTTGATATTCGCCTTGATTAAGATAGTTCATAGCCTTGAAAATTTCGATATTTTCATCTATACTTTTTGCCTGTGCAAAAATCAAAAATGAAAGTATGATTAAAATTTTACGCCAATACATTCTTCTTGCAACTCCTTTAAATTCTGTTTGAAATGCGACCAAAACGGAAAAGTTCGGCACTGCGTCGGTCTAAACTCATAAATAGCACAATTTTTATTTCTTTCGTCAAAAAATACACAAGCAAAGCCGTCTTTATATGGCTTTTCTTTGATACTAAATTTGTTATTTTCTTTAAATAAAAAAAGTTTTTTAAACTCATCTTCGCAAAGTTCAAAATGCTTTGAAAGTGCCGAAATTTCAGTATCATTTATCCAGATATATCCACTTTCGCCGGTGCAACATTTACCACCGCAATCCTTGCAAAAACTAGGGTCAAATTCAAAGCAAAAACCATCTTGTTTCATATCGCATAATCTTTACTTGTAGTGTTGGCTTTTGCATAAATTCGCCCTGCTTCTTTGCTAAAATTTACGCCCTCTTTTGCATACAGCGGTTCTAAAATTTTAAGCAAAGAACGCGAATTTTTCTTTACCGTAAGCAAAACAAGTTTTGCCATAGCACCCTGCTTAGCATAAACAAATTTCATACAAATCGCTTTTAGTTTAAACTCTTTTAACTCACTAAAAATTTCATCAACCCGCCCTGCTTCGTAACAAAAACAAAGCGTGCCATTTGGTTTTAGATGAGAATTTGCAACGCTCAAAAATTTTTTTAAACTCAAATGGTGTTCGTATTTGCTTATATTCATATGCGAATTTTGACTTTGTTTAACGCCGTCATGGTAAAAAGGCGGATTCGAAACTATAAAATCAAACCTCTCTTCGCTTTTAAATTCGCAAAAATCGCCTTGAAAAAAATTTGCCTCTAAGTCATTTGTTTTGGCATTTTGCTTTGAAATTTCTATATTTATGCCTTGTTTATCTATGCCAAAAAGCTCGATTTTAGCAAAATCTCGTTTTAACAAAAGCCCTAAAATTCCGCAACCGCAACCAACATCCAAAAGCTTACCGCTTGGCTTGAATTCACTTATAAAATCATACAAAAACAAGCTATCGCTGTTATATCTATAACCGCTTGGATGCTGAAAAAGTATCATCTATATGCCTTGATGATAAAGCCTCTGGAATTTTCTTTGACTATGACATCGGCTGCGTAACTTATCCTCGCAAAATCGCCAAATTCGTCCTTTATAAGTCTTGCTGCTATTCTGGCACGTTCGTTACCCACGCCTTCGTTTGCAAATTTTTCAAGCCTTGCAAGGTCGTCTTTTTTGATATTTTTAATCACATCATAAGGCAATCCAAGCCCCTTTTCATCGACTATGGCAGTGATTTCATACAAATAATTTGCATTATATCTTTGCAAAAAGTTGCTAATGGCGTTTTTGCACATAGCATTTGGTTCGTTTCTGCCATCAAGGTCGTTGCACTCTACTTGCGATACAAAAACCACTTTTTTAGGCACTTCTGGGCGAGTTTGAGCCTGCAAAAGCACCTTTAAATTTGTGTTTTCATCTTCAAGTTTATCTTGGTTGTTTAAACTAGCCTCTATATCTTTTGAGAGTTCTTCTATCTTTTTATAGTATTCTTTTTCGCTTATGTTTTTTGTATTTAACGTTGAAATTTTGGCATTTAGTTCGCTTATGGTTTTGTTATTTTCTTCAAGAACTTGTTTACTTTTTGCAAGTTTTTCTTCAAGTTCTCTTATGGTTGCTTCGTTGCTAAAATCTTGCTTATTTATGCCGTGCTGTTTTTTCAATTTATTTAGTTGAGAGGCTAAAATTTCATAGTTTTTCATATCGACATCGGCTCTTTTTTGCAAATTTTCTAGCTCACTTTGCTTACTTTTTAACTCCGCTTTTGTGTTTATAAGGTCGCTTTGGCTTTCTTTTAAACTACGCAAATTTGTATCAAATGATAGTTTGAGTTTGCTTATATTATCGCTAAGTTTTGCGATAAATTCGTCTTTTTTGGCAAGTTTTCCGCTTAATTCGATATTTTTAGTTTTTAGATCTCTTAAAACTTGATTTAAATTTGTGCTTTTGTTTTGCTCGTATACAAGTTCAGAATTTAGCTCATCCATCTTAGATAAAGTTACATTTAACTCGGCATTTTGACTTTTTAAGTCCTTTATACTTTTGTTTAATGCCTTGTTGATTTTCTGCTCGTTTTCAAGCAAAAATTCCGCATCCGAGAGTCGTTTTTTTGTAGAATTTAACTCCAAATTTTCAGACATCAAATTTATAATGTCTTGACCTAGTTTTTTATTATGCTCTCTTTCGTTTTGCAAACTTTGCATATTTGTTTCTAACAAGCTCTTAACATCGCTAAGTTGAGATTTTAAATTTTGTATGTTTGAGTTTAGGTCTATTATCTTGTTGGATTTATTTGAAAGCTCATCTTCTAGCATTTTTGTTTGCATATCATAGCCATCAGCGACCATGACTATCTCTTTTTTGCTTTCACTTTTAAGCGTTTCAAGTTGAGTATTTGCAAGATTTAACTCTTCTTTTAGGCTAACTAAATCCCTATTTTCGTTTTTAATATCTTGCAAATCTTTCTTTAAAAGCTCATTTTCTTGCAAAAGTTGGCTTTGATTCGCATCGCTTTCTTGTTTAAAACGCAAAAATTCTTCATTGCTAAAACTGCTCTTTTTATCGGCATCTTGCATGAGTTTATCTAGCTCGTTTTTGTAAGCGGTGAGCTGTTTTTCATAGTTTGAGATTATCTCAAATTTTTCTTTTTGAGTTTGACTTAATTCTTGGGTTATTTTTTGGATATTTTCATAATGTTGCTCTTCTTGTTGTTTCAAAGCTTCGTTATTTTGGCTATTTAACTCACTTTTTTGCGAATTTAATTTTCTTGTAAGTGTGTCAAGCCTGTCTATAAGCTCTAAATTTTTTTCACCAAGATCGACATTATCGGCGACCAAAGCCTTGTTTTGACTTAAAAGTTCAAGTATGCTCGTGCCGTTATCTTCGCTAACTGCGAAATTTTGGGTGTAGCTTTTTGGTGTGATATAACTGCCGTATTGATTTAGTATATTTTTGTCTATGTATCTGTTTTTTTCATTTTCTGGCAAATCAGAGAATTTTAAACTTTGAGAATTTTGACTTTTTTTAGCATTTTGAGGTTTGGTAATGATAGCATTACCAATAATATAAGCCAAAATTCCAAGCATTACAACATAAACAATGAATTTTGTAATTTTCAACTTTTACCTTTATTTTTACTAAGTATATCTTGTATGACATTATGAGCATGATTTAGTCCGACAACTATGGAGCCGCCGTTTTTAAGCACTATATCACCACCTATATAAAGTCCTTCGATATTACTTTGTAAAGTTGTTTCATCGACTATAGGATTGCCACCCTCATCCATTTGTATACCACATTTTTGTAAAAAATCAATAGGGTTTGAACCGCCGATAGCATAAACTATCCTGTCATAAACTCTGATTTTGCCGTTGCTAAAATGCACTTTTACCCTACCAGATTCGTTTTCAAGCTCGGTAATATCGTGATTTAGTCTTATTTTTAACTTACCAGCTTTTTCTAGTTCAAATAAAGCATTTTTGTTTGTATCATTTACCCTTGAAAAAACATCTTTTCGGTATGCTATCGTGGTTTTGTTGTATTCACAAAGCTCTATGGCGTATTCGACGGCTGAATTTCCGCCACCAACAACCAAAACCTTTTCCTTTCTAGAACATTTGTTTAGGTTAAAATTTATAATCGAATTTAAAGATGGCGGAAGTTTATAATCCGGCTTATTTGGACGCCCCATTTTTCCGATAGCTACCATTACATATTTGGCTTTATAAACGCCTTGTGCTGTTACAACATTAAAAATATCGCCCTCTTTTTTTATACTTTCGACTTCTGAATTAAATTTAGCTTCAAATTTGCCGTCATCAAGCAATTTATCAAAAAAATCAAGCGTGCTTTCTTTCGTGCCGTCTTCAAAGGCAACTATGCCGTGAATCGTGCTATCTTGCCCTTTATATTCTTTATCGACTCTTTTGTTGTCTTTATAAAATTTCCTTATAGTTTGCATATGATTTTCGCCTTTTTCAAGCAGGATAATGTTTTTTAGTCCCGCATTTTTAGCCTCTACGACAGAGGCGATACCACATGGTCCCCCACCAACAACAAGTAAATCATAAATTTCTGCCATTTTTTTTCCTTTTTTTTGTATATTGATTTTATGCCTTTTTTAGCAAATCCGCTATCAAAAATGCAAGTTCAAGTGCTTGATCTGCATTTAGTCTTGGATCGCACTGAGTTTCATATCTATTTGCAAGTGCTTCTTGTGTTACATTAAACGCTCCACCCGTGCATTCTGTAACATCTTGACCTGTCATTTCAAGATGAACTCCGCCCGGATATACCCCCTCGGCTCTTGAAATTTCAAAGAAACTTTTTACTTCACTTAAAATTTTGTCAAATTCTCTGGTTTTATAGTTATTTTGCGTTTTTATCGTATTTCCGTGCATAGGGTCTATGCTATAAATTATATTTAAACCCTCGCTTTTTAGCTCTTTAAACAAAGATGGTAAAACTTTTAAAATATTTTCAGCACCCATTCTTATGATAACATTTAAACGCCCTGCTTCGTTTTGCGGATTTAAAGCTTGGGCTAGTTTTTTGATATCGTCAGCCTTTGCCTTTGGACCGATTTTTACGCCGATAGGATTTTTAACCCCACTTAAAAAATGCACATGGGCGTCTTTGATATCTCTTGTTCTTTCGCCTATCCAAAGCATATGAGCCGAACAATCATACCACTCGCCAGTAAGGCTGTCTTCTCTTGTCAAAGCCTCTTCGTAAGGCAACAAAAGTGCCTCGTGTGAAGTGTAAAATTTGGTTTGGTGCAAGGTCGGAGTGTTTTGCGAAGTGATACCGCATGCTTGCATAAATGAAAGGGTTTGAGATAAACTTTCAGCCAAATGTGCGAATTTTTCGCTTATTTCTGCTCGTTTTATAAAGCCTAAATTCCATTTATGAACTTGATTAAGATCAGCCAAACCACCGATAGAAAAGGCACGAAGTAAGTTCATGGTACTTGCAGCTTGGTTGTAAGCTTTTATCATGCGATTTGGGTCTGGAATTCTTGCTTTTTCGTCAAATTCAAAGCCATTTATGATATCGCCACGATAGCTTGGCAAGGTTTTATCGCCTACGCTTTCGGTATCGCTACTTCTTGGTTTGGCAAATTGTCCTGCAACTCGCCCTACTTTTACAACCGGGCAGCTACCTGCAAAGGTCAAAACTATCGCCATTTGAAGCATTACCTTAAACATATCACGGATATTTACGGCATTGAAATTCAAAAAACTTTCGGCACAATCCCCGCCTTGAAGCAAAAAGGCATTGCCATTGCAAACCTTGGCTAGTTCGGCTTTTAACTCTCGTGCCTCGCCAGCAAATACTAGCGGAGGATAGCTTTTTAATGTTTTTTCAACTTCTAAAAGCTCTTGCTTATCCAAATATGTAGGCTGTTGAAGTATATTGAAATTCCTCCAACTATCTCTGCTCCAAGTCATTTTTACCCCTTTTTAAAAAATTTTAAAGATTTGATTATAGCATTTTAAGATTAAAAGGCGTTA
>JAILCJ010000150.1 GCA_024680445.1 Campylobacter sp. | reverse complement strand
GTGCCATCAGCATTTATAGTATATCCACTAGCTATGATTTTATCGCCAGTTGGCGTGTATCCGCTGTCATTTTTAGCTAGTTCGTTTATATCATAAATCAAAGCTTCGTATTCTAGACGTTTTTGTGGATCATCTGCCATTTGCTTTAATATATTTGGTGCGATTGTGATGTTATTTAATCCTGCTTTTTGGCTAGGTTTACTAGGACCAAAGAAATTCAAACTAGTGTATTTTTGGCTAAGTTCTTTGTAAAGCTCGTTCGTGCCTTTGTTTTCAAGGTTTTGAGCCCTTGCATACTCGTATGCCGCCACGCTTACATGCGAATTGCCGATATGCACTCCCATTTTTATCCTTTCAAGGGTATTTGTATAACCCAGATCGGCAAAAAAAAAAAAACGATTTATATGATTTTGGATAAAAAATATAAATTTGCTTGTTTAAATTTGATAAATTTTTGCATTAAACAAGACAAAGTTATAACGCGAGGCAATTTATTATTTATGCCCCACGAATTTGCTTAAATTTTCCAGCCATTTAGCCTTACCGAGGCCATTTGAGAGTGATGATCTATAAAAAGCGTTTTATTGGTATCAAGCGTGGCGATTTGCCTTAGATCATCCTCATCTAGCCCAAAATCAAACACGGCTATATTTTCTCTCATACGCTCGATGTGAGTGCTTTTTGGGATTACCGCTATGCCACGCCCAATTAGCCATCTTAACACCACCTGTGCCACGCTTTTGCCGTGTTTTTGGGCGATTTTGCTTAAAATTTCGTTTTTAAACAAATCATTTTTACCCTCGGCAAACGAGCCCCAACTTTGCACCGTCACACCTAGATTTTCGCAGACTTTTTGTTCATCAAATTTGGCAAAAAATGGATGGAGTTCTATTTGATTTATGGCTGGTGTTTGGCTGAAATTTTGACATATATCGTCGATTCTATCGTTATAAAAGTTGCTCACGCCTATGCTTTTGATTTTACCAGCATTTTTAGCTGCCAACAAAGCCCTGTAAGTGCCGTAATAATCGCCAAAAGGCTGATGAATAATAAACAAATCCACATAATCAAGCCCAAGACGTTTTAGGCTCTCGTCTATGCTTTTTGTGGCCTTTGCTTCGCCTGAGTTGCTTATCCAGACTTTTGTTTCTATGAAAAGTTCATCTCGTTTTATGCCGTTTTTTATGGCGTCATTTACCGCCTCGCCCACGCCTTTTTCGTTGCCGTAAGCTTGGGCTGTGTCGATGAGACGATATCCGCACTCCAAGGCATCACGCACACATCTAGCGGTCTCATGCGGTGGAATTTGAAAGGTGCCAAAGCCCAAAATCGGCATTTTGTTACCGTCATTTAATGTGATGAAATCCATTTTTACTCCTTATTCATATGTATTTTAGCAAAGTTTTAGACACTAGCGCTTAGTATAAAAGTCTTGGCCTTTTATTACGCTTAATTTTGGCTAAGTCTTTTAATAAACGCGCTTTGATAGTTTGGCAAATCCTGCGCGCTTGCGCCTTTAAACACAAGCGGTGCAAGATACTCCATACCACAATGTAAGGCGCTTGCTTTCATCGGTGTAAATACCTCTGCTAGCTCCATACCTATACGCCCATTTTTGCCATAAGTGCTATCTCCGCCACCAGCTGCGCTAACTACTAGCATTTGCTTACCTTGCCATAATCCAGGACCCACGCTACCCCAAGTTTCGTTTAAATACGCCTTCATCATCGGCGTGATATTAAACCAATGCGTAGGGAATAAAAACACGATGCGCTCATACTCTTGCGTGATTTTGCGCTCTGTTTGTCCATCTATTGCACGCGTATCGTAGCCATAAAGCTCTTCAAGATTGCGCACGCTTACGCCCTGCACGCTTTTTGCGGCTTCTTGTAATCCCTTAAATATCACAGAGCGCTCAGGATATGGGTGCGATGCGATTACTAGCGTTTTTACGCTTGCTTTTTTGATATTTTCATCGGCTACTAGCGCACTTGCTAGTATAAGCGCTAGGATTAAAAATGCTTTTTTCATTTTGCCCCCTTATTCTTTTGTGGCTTTTAGCACGGTATTTATGGCATTTAATGAGCGTGGATAGCCGATGATTACGACATTTGCGTTAATTGCATTTATTAAAAAGTCTTTATTATTGCCTACTTTAAAGTTTGCCTTAGCATGAGCTAACATCTGCGCGCTAGTATCGCCCTGGGCTGCTAAAAACATAAAGGTAATAAGCTCACGCTCTTTTAGGCTAAGTCCGCTGCGTGCGTAATAATCGCCAAAGCAGTTTTTGCTAAGCCAAAGCCCTATGCTTTCAAACTCGCCTTTCATGCTTTCGTGTGTAGCTGCGCCAAAAAGGCTTTTTTGTATGTCGCTACCGGCTTTTAGCCTATCGCTTGCGTCGCCTTGCTCGCTAGTTTTTAGCCCTAGGCTTACAAATACTTCATTTGTAGCATCAAAATGCGCCCTAACCCTAGCCATGCCTAAATACGCCACGCTTTGATATAGCGTTTCTTTTACCTGCTGCGCGCTTAGCGTTTTTAGCGCCCTTGGTAAGTATTCTTTATAAAGCATTGCATCATTGCTAGCTAGCAAGACCCCAAGGCGCGAAAGCTCCAAACTAACGCTATCAAGGGCGTTTTTGCCCTTGCTTACATCAGCGTCTATTTCGCTCGTAAATCGCTCATAAATTATCGCCATATCGGCATCATTTGCGCTTAACGCCCTAGCTGTGCTATCATGTAGGCTCTTAATTTGCTCCGCACACAAAAAGCTCATAAACACTCCTAAAAATAAAAGAAATTTTTTCATTTTTGCCCTTTTATCCTAATTTGGCTGTTTTATAGCCTCGGCCACGGCATTTTGATACTCTTCATCGCTTACTTTTTCTAGCCACACGGTTTTATTTTCAGGTTCGCTAGCCATCACCGAAATATGCGCCATCCAAGTTGTAGCACCCCCAGCGTGAAAGTGCTTTTCATTTGGGTCTATTTTTACCACATCGCCAGCTTCTATTATGCGAGCTTTTTTGCCCTCGCTTTTAAATATCCCACTGCCAGCCGTTATAATAAGTGCTTGTCCACCTGTGTGGTAGTGCCAATCAGTGCGCGCGCAAGGCTCAAAGGTAACATTTGAGATATTTGCGTTTCTGCCGCTTTTACCATCATCAAAAGTTCTTAAATAAGTCTTGCCAGTAAAGTACTTTGAGTAAGGATTTATCTCGCCTAGTTCAAAGATTTGTGTAAATTGCGCTTTTTCATCTGCTGCCATTAATGAAGCTGCTAGTAGCATACTAAGTGCTAGTATTTTTATGTTTTTTATCATTTCTACTCCTTTATTTTCAAAATAGCTTTAAACTCGCCCTTTTGAGCCTTTAAAAGCTCTAAATCACTTAAATTTACCAAGCGTCCCAAACGCACCAAGGCGTGATGAGGTGGGACTTTTTCGTAAAATATCCCCACATTGCCCCAAGGGGTGAAATAAAACAAATCGCCCCTTTGTGGCTCGTAGTTTTCGCTCTGGGCTTTGCCGTTTTTACCCTGTGGCTCGTAGTTTTCTCCGCCTTTGTCGCCACTTAGTTTTTTCGGTAAATAAGCGATTTTTTCGCTATTTGCGTAGTCGCTAAATTTCAAATTTAGCGGGAGCTGGCTAAGCAAATCAGAACTAAACTCACTTTCATCAAGTTTGATTTGCAAGTTTTTTCCACTAATTTCTAAATAAATCATCTCGCCCCCAAACAGCCAAGAAAGGGCTAAAAATAGCCCTAAAACGAGCTTTTTCATTTCAAATTTGCCTTATAAAAGCTCTCGATTTTATCAAAGGGGATTTTGTCCTTTTGGTCGTATAAATCCGTGTGATTGGCATTTGGCACTATCAAAAGCTCCTTATTTTGCCCTTTTAGCTTAGCGTAGGCGTCCTTGCTAAAATACAGCGAATGCGCATTTTGCCCCGCTATTAAAAGCACGCTTTGATCTATCTCATCAGCGTAATCATCCATCTTTATACTCATAAATGATAGCGGCATAGTTGCATTCCAAATGCCATTTGAGTTAATTGAGCGCTCATGAAAGCCACGCGGAGTGCGGTAGTATTCATAAAACTGCTTTAAAACAGGGTGCGGATTTGCCGGTAAAACCTCAGGCAAAAGCGTTTTAGCCTCTGGGTGCGCTACGCCCTTTTCATCTACATAAATCTCATGCAAGCCGCCTGCGTATTTGGCATTTTTAATATCATCTAATCTTGCATTATTTAGATAATTTAGCACGATTTTTCGCTCTTTTTTACCGTATGCATCGCCGTTTTCACCCACGCCGTGCCCCATTGAGCGACTCATATCGTATAGCGATACGCCTACAAAGGCTTTGATGCGAGTATCTCTTGAAGTAGCATTTACGCCCATTCCCCCAAAGCCACATATGCCAAGGATGCCGATTTTATCGCTATCCACGAAGCTTTGCAAAGCCAAAAAATCCACAGCCGCGCTAAAATCTTCTGTATTTATATCAGGGCTTGCCACATTTCGCACCCCACCTGCTCCATCACTTTCGCCTGTGTAGCTAGGATCAAAGGCAAGGGCGATAAATCCACGACTTGCAAGCTCGTTTGCGTATAGTCCGCTGGATTGTTCTTTGACCGCACCAAAAGGTCCGCTGATTGCTATGGCTGGGAGTTTTTGCCCCATTTTTAGCTTTTTTGGATAGTATAAATCTCCAACCAAGGTAATGCCGAAGCGATTTATGAAACGCACCTTTTGGTGAGCGACATTTTGGGCTAGTTTAAAGGTCTTGTCCCACTTGCTTTCTAGTTTTATTTGCTTTGCTTGCGGCTCTGGCGTGATTTTTAGCTCACCAGCCACCCCAGAGCTTGCCAAAACCGCCATACAAACGGCACTAAAAATGATTTTATTTAACATCTTTTATCCTTTCAAATTTGATAATATTATTTCATAAGCT
>JAILCJ010000068.1 GCA_024680445.1 Campylobacter sp. | reverse complement strand
GACTTCTAAGTTTAGTGTCGCCACTAAATCCTTTGCACCTATGCCCTGCCCTCGCACGATCTTGCCTTCTATCGTGTATCTGCGACCCAAAAATTCGTTCGCCATTTGTATATCGCCTTGGCTCAAAAACTCGCGAATCTCCGTGCTATGCACCTTTTTGCCGTTTATGCAAAACTGCGGTACGACCACGACTTCGCCGTCAAAAATCCTTGCCAAATCGTCCTTGTCCCATGCCCTATTTCGTCCAAATTTGAAGTCATAGCCAACGACTATTTTTTTTAAATTTACAAAATCTTTTTTCAAAAGTGCGACAAATTCCTCGCCACTTAGCGGTTTTACCTTCTCAAAATCGTAAAAAAAACAGGGGTGAGAAGCGAAATTTGCCCTATTTTGTTTTGGTGTGATATTTGCGGTGTTTTTGTCGATGACGACCAAGGCACCAAAGTCGCCAAGCTCGGATAAAAGCCTTTTGTGACCTTGATGAATTCCGTCAAAATGCCCGATAGCAACGGCGTTTATATTATGCTTTGTTAAATGCGTAGAAAAATTCGACATTGCCTTCCTTACCTTTTAATTGGCTTTGGGCCATTGCCCTAGGTAGCCAGCCGAGCTTAGCACAGGCTAGCTCGAAATTTTTTTGAGCCGAAATAATAGCATTTTTATCCATAACAACGCCTTTTTTGTTGCGTTTTGCCTCTTTTCCGACTTCAAACTGCGGTTTAAAAAGCACTATGATAAGAGCGTTTGTATCGGCGTTTGCGTCAATGCTTGGCAAAATTTCGTGCAAAGAGATAAAACTCACATCGCAAGTGATTAGCCCAAATTTTTGCTCTGCTAAAAAGTCTCTGGCGTCCGTGTTTTCGTGGATTCGCACCCTGCTATCTGCCCTTAGTTTAGCGTCAAGTTGCGAAGTTCCAACATCAACGCCACACACGCTTTTTACACCATTTTCAAGCAAAATTTGCATAAATCCGCCAGTTGAGCTACCAAGATCGAGAGCATCAAGACCAGAAATTTCAAAATCATTTTGAGCCAAAAAGCTTTTAAGTTTTATAGCCCCTCGCCCAACATAAATTTCATCTAAAAGCTTGACCTCTCCGTCTTGAAAATCGAAACTTGCCTTGTTGCAAATTTCGCCGTTAAGTGCGATTTTACCGCTTTTTATTAGCTCGCTTGCCTTATTTCGACTTATCTGAAATTTGTTTGCAACATAAGTGTCAAATCGCATTAACTCACCCTTTAAAATGCTTAATATTTACCAAATTTACATAAAATATTACATAAAATTTTATGTAAAACTCAAAAAAAGATTATATTTTGCCCTTTTAAATAGCCTTGTTTTTGGCATTTTCCGCCAAAATATTGACAAAAAAAATCTTTTGAAAGGATTATTTTATTTGTTTTTCAATATATTTTCAATGACTTTTAACATATTTTAACAAAATTTATTCAAACTGATACTTTTGGTAGTGAATTTTGTGCTTTAAACATCAAATTTAGCCCCTTAACACTATAAAAGTTATCGTATTTTTAAAAATCGCCTTTGAAATTTTGATATTTGGCAAATATTTCGCTTCGTTTTTTTGCTTCTTTGATATCATTTTTGCTTAGTTTTGGCATAAACATACCGTCTCTACACTCATCGTAAATAAATTTTTTTATGACATTTATTTCCTTTGTTTCATAAAAATTTATCAAATGCCCTTTGAAATCATCGATTTTTTCAACCGGTATGCTGATGATACCAGCTCCGTTTTTTATCATGATTTTATTCGCACAAAGCATAGCTGTTCTTTTGTTAGCGTCTACAAAGTTTTGGCTTCGCATCAGATAAAGCATAAGGCTAATCGCCCTATCTGTGGGATTTTTTATCTTTTGCAAACTCTGTAAATTTTTTAAAATTTCAGCCTTTTTGGGCAGTGGTGGAGACCAGCTAGTCCCGCTTATACCCACGGCGATTTTTCTAAGCAAACCTGCTTTATAAAACAAACTTGCCCCTATTTTGGCGTTTATCTCGCAAATATAAGTCAAATTTATTTTTCTATGCATAGTTTCAAACAAAAAATTCCAAGCATGTTTTAGATTGTTTATCGTTACGATTTCATCTACATTTAAATTTGGGACATTTACGCCGTGATAGATAGCATAAACTTGCGGATAACTCACGCAAATGCCCTCTAAAACCGCACTTTTATAAATATAATCAATAATATTTCTTTTAGCAACAAAGATATTAAACTCTGTGCTCATATGAAATTTATTTTTCATTTTTATACTTTTGTGCTTTTTGTCATCGTAACCATGCTTTTAAAAGCTATTTTTAGATATTTCAAGCTTTTTGGCTCTTTTTTAAATCTTGCCCCAAAATTTCTTTAACGAAAAATTTTAGCTCATCGCCCACCAAACAAAGGCTAATTTCTCAAAGAGTGGCAAAGCCACAAGCTAGCCTTTGTTTGACTTCGTGGGCTCTGGTCAGTAAATTTTAAATATTATAAATTTCTTTTGTTTTTGGGCTTCATCTAATATAAGTTATTCTTTGCTAAAATAAATCTGGTCGTGCTTGTTCTATGGCTGTTTTGCAAAATTTTTCGACATCGCTATCGCCTTCGCTCATTAACTTGCATTCTACATCGTGAGTATATATTATATACTCTTTTGATGATGAATGTGCTACATTATCGCATTCTTTTTCTTGTAGCGGTGTCATTTTTTCAGCTTTTAAGCACCATTTACGCATTTTTATTGCTTCTTTTCCGTTTTCATTAAAATAAGCAACTGTTCTCGCTTCTTTTTCGCCACAACCAACGAAATTTAAGCTAATTGCACCTAAAACTACTGCTAAAACAATTTTGTTCTTTGAAATTTTCATAATATCTCCTTGTAATGAAATGATAAATTTTACTTTATTTAAATAAATTTTACCTAAGTTTCAATCCCTAAGTCGGATCGGTAAATTTAGAATTAAAGTTAAATGCTGATATCAAGCTTACTGTATTATAGTAATACCAAAACACCGAAAAAATAGATAAAGCTACAAAGCTAATAATACCTTTTTTGCAAAAAGCCAAGTCTTTGTAAAGCTCGTTCAAAATAGAATTCATTGCACTTCTTCGCTTTGTTTTAGTTGTTTTTTTAAAGCTTCGTTTTGGGCTTTTAACATTTCTAATTCACTCATCGGCTCTTGCTCTGTTTCTTTTGGCTCTTCTGCCTTTGGCTCTGTTTTTTCTTTTAATTGAATATAGTTTTTATTTGTCTTATAGCCAAAATAATAAATCGCATAAACAATAGCTGTAGTCATTAAGATAGCAAATAGCCAACCAATACTTGAATTTGTAAAATTTCTAACAAATCCAGTGCATAAAACAAATAAAAAAAATGTAGCGATTACTATGGTATTTAGCCCACCCATATAATCAAACAATCTAAGTCGGTCTCTGCCTTTAAGCTCAAACAATTTAGCTAATCCATACCACAAAGCCACCACGCTAAGTATTACTATAACATAGTGATTTTTCGCAAAATCAGATAT
>JAILCJ010000041.1 GCA_024680445.1 Campylobacter sp. | reverse complement strand
AATTTTTTAAATTGTAGAATCGAAAAATACATAAAATAAAATACGAAAGGGGAAAAAGTATGAGAAATTTATCTGTTAGAAAAAAGATATATGTTCCTATGCTTGTGTTGTTTTCGCTAATGATTTTGGCGATGTTTCTTTTCTTGCAAAAAGATGTTGCGGTTATTGAAAAACAAGTTTTGCAAGAAAAAGCGAAAGAGTTTGAGCAATTTGCACAAGAAAAGCTTGATGCTAAGTATCAAATAGCTATAACAAACGCTATAAATGTAGCGCAAAACAAATTCGTTATAGATGGTTTAAAAAGCGGAGATAAAAGCTTGGTTAAGAGCGAGCTTAGCAATCTTGCTGAAAATATAAAAGCAACTTCTGATTATAAAAACATTCAAATTCACGTTCATACTGCAGATATCGTAAGTTTTATACGAAGTTGGAATAACAAATCAGGCGATGATTTGAGTTCATTTAGATTTATGATTCATGCCGTGAAAAAAAGCAAAAAACCAGTTCTTGGTATAGAAGTTGGTAGAACAGGCATGGTTATACGAGGTATAGCGCCGATATTTAACGATTACGATAAGAGTTATATGGGTTCGGTTGAGTTTATTCAATCTTTCGAATCTATAGTAAAAAGTCTTAAAAAACAGATGAATACCAGTGTCGTCATAGCCATGGATACATCGCTTCTAGATGTAGCAAATGGTTTGAAGGATAATGCAAAAATTATACAAGGAAAATATGTCGTAGCTCAAAAACCAGACAATGTAGATAAAGCTTTTGTCGCCGAACTTAGCGGTGTTTCAAAAGATAAACTTGTTGGGTATTTTAATACAGATAATTTTTTCGTAACTAAAATTCCGCTAAAAGATTATGAAGGTAAACAAATAGGTCAAATTTTTGTAGGTGCAAAAAATGCTGAAATTTATCAAGCTGTAAGTACTGCAAAAGCCGGTATGATAGGACAAATCACAGTGGCTATAATAGCTGTTATCTTAACCATAATCATACTTATGATAGTACTTAAAATTTATCTTGTAAATCCAGTTGATGAACTTCGTGCACATGCTAGAGAACTTAGCCGTGGAGAGGGGGATTTGACTAAAAAACTTCCAGTTTCAAGTGATGATGAGATAGGTCAAACAGCCCAAGAATTTAACGCACTCATATCTAAGATTCACGAGATTATCTCTCTTGCAAAAGATACCAGCAACGAAAATGCTAGTATCGCAAACGAGCTTTCATCTACATCGAAAGTCGTTAGCAATAGTGTAGAAAACACTTCTGCAACTATAGAAAATACCTTCAATATGTCAACAAGCATAAAAGAAGAGCTTAAAAAATCTATAGAAAATGTTAAAACTACTTCACAAGAGCTTAAAAATTCAAGTCAAAAACTTTATATCGCAAGAGATAATATATCTAAAATTTCAAAAAGCATTTTGGACGCTTCTGTGTCTGAAAACGAGCTTGCATCCCGCATGAAACAACTTAGCAGCGAAACTCAACAAATAAAAGATGTTTTGGGTGTTATCTCTGATATCGCCGATCAAACAAATCTCTTGGCACTAAACGCTGCTATCGAGGCTGCAAGAGCTGGCGAACATGGCAGGGGCTTTGCCGTTGTTGCTGATGGAGTTAGAAAACTTGCAGAAGGCACGCAAAACAGCATTAATCAAATCAATGTCACTATAAATACCATAGTTCAAGCTATTACGAGTGCGACTGATAGCATGGAGGAAAATTCAGAAAATATTAGTGCGCTTATAGATGTTGCAAATAACGCTGAAACCGCTGTTGTAGAGGCGGCAGACGGCATGAATGTTTGTGAAAATAAATCAGAAATAGCAGAAAAAGATTTCGTTAAAACAAATGAAGATATAAATCTTGTTCTTGAAAAGATCAAAGAGATCAATGAAATAAGTTCGACAAATATGCGAAATACCGAAGAAATAGCAGCTGCTTCTGAACACTTATACTCTATGGGTGAGAAACTAAATGAAATTTTAGTTAGATTTAGAACTTGATATTTTTTGCTTAGTTTAATTCATGGTTTTAGGCTTTCAAGTCCGCTTTTGCTGGGCTTGGAAGCCTTTTTTTATGCTTGTAAATTTGATTTTTGTGTGATTATTTGATGTAAAGTGGTTTTTAACTTTGTGGCGTTAAAAAATCAAATTTGATAAAGACTTGGTTTAGGATAATTTTTTTGATAAAAATGCAAGTCGCTAAGTTTGTGTGTAAGCCAAGACATAAAATTAAAGTATTTGAGCTAAAAAATACTTTAAAATATCAAATTTGAGTTGCAAATTATACACCAAATTCACCCGCTTTGAAATTTAGAATCGTAAATAAAAGCTTTGAAAATATCTTTTAGATTCTCTTTGCTGATCTCGTTGGTGGCTATTTTTACGACTACATCTTCCATTGTGATAAAAAATTTCTCATCAATTTTGATATCGTTTTTTGCCAAAAATGCACTTGCTAGCAAAATAGAAGTTCTTTTGTTGCCGTCACTAAATGGGTGAAATTTGACGCAAGAAAACATTAAATGGCTTACTTTATCTTCGATTTTTGGATAATACATATCGTCTTGGATATTTTGCAAAGCAGAATCTAAATAGCCTATTTGAGTATCATTATGACCGCTACTTCCGCCGATTTTGGCGATCATGATATTGTGTAGCTCGGTGGCGGTTGCAAGGTTAAAATATTTCATTTGTCTTTTAGCCTTTCAAAAACAGCTCTGATTGTAGGATTATCTAATTCTCCGATTACTTTATCTATCAGCTCACGATCTTCATCGCTAATTTGATTTTTATCATTATCTGCATTTTGCAAATCTTTTAGCCTTTTTTCGATATCCTCCGCCATGGCGATCAAATCAGTCTCATCGCAAGGTATCGAAAAGTGAAATTCTTTAAATTTTGCTTTTTCCATATTTTCTCCTTTAAGTTGTAAATTATATACCAAATTTACTCTATTTAAAATTTGAGTTAAATCATCAAATTTGATGTAAATTTGTGTAAATTGTAAAAGCGATTTTTTTTGATATAAAAAAATCAAATTTGAAAATGTGATTGGAATTAAAAAAATCCCGCCAAGGGGTTAGGCGGGATAAGGGATTTTATGAAATTACCATTCGGTTGGCATAAGTGGTTCGTTTATAGTAAAGTTGCACTTTTTGCCCTTGCATTTAACTGGTGCGTCAAGGAAAAGTCCTTTATCATAACCAGCAGCTATTACTTTTTCGTATGCTTCAAGAGAACGTGTGCCAGTTGAGCAATAAAAGATCACATAGCCTTTAGGGAGTTGGGCGATGAATTTTTTGATGTCCTTGGTATCATCGATAGAAATATGTTTTGAGCCTTCGATATAGCCAAGAGCTCTTTCATCTGCCGTTCTTATATCTATAAGAGTAACATCTTTTGGCAATTTTTGGTAGTTTTGAACAAACCATTTGCTATCAACCGAACCTTTGTCTAGACCTTTTTTGATAGGACCAAAATATGGAACTTTAAGTTCAGTTATGAGCTGTTTTTTAGCAGCAGCACTGTTGTCTTTGGTTGTTGGTAAACTAGCTGCTTTCCAGCCAGGCAAACCGGCTGAATAGTTGGCTACATTTTTATAGCCAAGCTCTATAAGTTTTTGGGCTAAAAAGTGAGATTTTTTGCAGTCGTAGCCGTTGCAAAATGTAATGATTTGCATAGTTTTGTCACCCGGCAAAAAGCCTTTTAGTTTGTCAAAATCTGTATCTGGCAAAGACATGGCACCAGGTATGGTTTCGGCTAGAAATTTTCTTTTTGGTCTTGCGTCTATAAGCAAAGCTGAGTTTTTGTCAAAAGCTAAGGACACAAAATCCGTGCCTATTTCTATATAGTCATGTTTTTGCCAGTCTGGAAAACCGGGTTGATAAAGCTTGACATTTGTATAACCAGCGGCTTTAAGTCTTAGTGATACATTTAAGCTTTTTGTGCAGTCATAACCTTGGCAAAATACGATGATTTCTTTGTCTTTTGGCGTATCAGCTATCCTTGAAATTTGCGAATCAAATTCTGTATCTTGAATTTGTATGGCTGATGGTATCGTGCCGGCATTGTATCTTTTTGTAGGTCTAGCGTCTATAAGCACCGCCAAAGAACCGCCTCTGATACCAGTTCCAAGTTTAGATCTGACGTATTTATAATCCACGACTTCAAGTTTGCTATCTTGTATTATCTTCGATATTGCCGAATTTGGTTGCGTGCTTTCTGTTGTAGGACAATCCTCTTGGCTTGGCTTAACAGTTACATTAGCCTCGCAGTCATACATATCTGGTTGTGCTGCATTCGCGTTAAATACGCACAAAGATAGTAACAAAATCGCAAAATAAAATCTCTTCATTTTTAACCCCTTGTGTTTAAATTTTAAAGTCTACCCGGTAGCATTCCATACATTACAGTCGGTTTCATTATGTAGGCTTTTAATATCCACATACTCCAACGTTCTTGAGTTGGATCAAGCGGAAATGTTGGAGCAACGCCTTTCCAATCAAATTCCGCAAACATAACCCTGCCTATCCTTGTGATAAGTGGGCAAACTGTGTATCCATCGTACTTGGCTTGTAGTTCAGTTTTACCCTCCATGACATCAATAAGGTTATCGACGACTACTTTGTATTGTTTACGAGCACTACCACCAGTTTTGCCAAGTGGCACAGCTGCACAATCGCCAAGTGCAAAAATATTTTTGTATTTTACATGTTGTAAGGTCTCTTTGTCAACCGGAACCCAACCATTGTCTGAACCAATTGGGGATTTTCCAACGGCGTCAGGTGTTTTTTGGATAGGAACAACATGTAAAAATTCAAAATTGTGATCAAATTTTTCGGTTTTTTTGATCATTTCGTATTCTTCAAGGTCCTTATCGTATTCGCCTTTTTCTGTCCAGCTTTTTTCAAAAGTTGCAACTTTGTTTGCCGGATCTACCTTGACAAGTCTGGTTTTGAATTGATATTTAATATCTCTGGCTTTAAATTGCTCACCTATGGCTGCTGCGTATTCTGGGACATTGAAAAGTTTGTCGCTGTTTGTGTAAAAAGTAATATTTACTCTATCTCTAACACCGGCTTTTTCGAGCAAATCATGTGCGATATAAGCGGCTTTTTTTGGTGCTCCACCGCATTTTATAGCACTTGGCGAATCGCTAAATATAAGTTCTAGCTTAGGATCGTCTTTTTTCATTGCCTTAGCTTTTTTGATAAGCTCTTGAACGGCGTTATATGTATCTATGGCTCCGTCCATGAAGTAAAGCGAATAAATGCCGTTTTTGCCAACAGTTGCACGAGCTGGTGCACTGTCGCCACTAGAAGTTATCTCTCCGCTTAAACCTTCGATAGCACCATAGTTTAGATTGACGCCCATGGCTACTACTAGATAATCATAGCTAACTTCTTCTCCGTCATCAAGTATAACTTTTTTGTTTTCAGGATCAAAGTTTTTAGCAGCTTTTTTTATCCATTTGGCATCGCTTGGCATAAAGTCTTTTGTTTCGTAAAAAACATCATCTTTTGTAAAAACTCCACCCATGATAAGTGTGTTTCCGGCTTGATAAGTTACAGAATAAGGATTTGGTTCGATAACTGTAACATCTGGGTTGCTAAGCCTTTTGCAAAGTGCAGCGGCTGTCGCTATACCAGCCAAACCGCCACCAACAACAACTATTTTACCTTTGGCATTTGATGATGCTTTTGCTTCTTGGGCACTTGCTTCGCCTATCAAGGCACCTAACATAGGTGCAGCCATCATAAATTTCAATGCATCACGGCGGCCTTTGTCACCGCTTTTTTGCATATCATTTACTATCTCATCTATTACTTTGTTCATTTTAAATTTTCCTTCTCAATCACCTAATATCTATATCTTAAATAAGCTCGAATTTGTTGTGCTCTTTTGACTGCACCTGGGGTATTATCAACATCCATTGGAGTTCCGGTCCAGCCAAAGAAAGTATCGCTACCTGTGTAATCATAATCTATCAAAAGATAGCTAAGTGAAGCCGTCAAATTTTTGCCAACTAAAGGTAAGGTGTAATAAGTTTCATAAGCGTTGCCTCTGGCTGCTAGTTTTGAGCCAACCAAGGTATCTTCGCCATAAGTGAAGCTTCTCCAATATTTACTTCCGTGGTTGTATTCAAGACCGAATTTGTGTCCGTCCATGAAGCCTGGCATTTGAACGCCGACATAAAAAGACTGACCAAATTTGCTATCTGTTGTGCCAAGCATACCCGGAGCTAAACCAGTGGTTGAATAAACTGGGTTAGAGTTAGGTTTGGTTTTGCTAAACGCCCAAGATGCGAAAACTACGGTATCGTCTAAGAAATCGCTGATTCCGTCACCTATGCCATTAACTTGAACAGATAGGGCACCGCCTTGCATATCGCCGACATCTACGAAGTTAAAGTATGGTTTTTGTAAAGCTCCAACTTGCATAGGTTGACCTGTAACTGGGTTTTGTCCCATTAGCGGAGTTACCGCCATGCCTTTGATGTTCATATCCATCATGTTTTTAGCATAGAAGTAATTACCCATGACTTTATACTGACCATCGTCATAGAATTGAACGATAAGACCGGCTAGATCCATATCTGGGTTGTATTCGTCGTTGATATAACCCGGGTTAAAGCCCATGGTATTCATATTCATACTATACGCACCCAAGGTATCTGAAAAGCCTCTACCTAAGCAAAGTTTGAGATAAAGACCCGGAATATCGGTAATTTTATCAAGATCAAATTTGAAGCTAGCACCATCGAATTGCATGTTTATATTGTGTCCGATAGGTGAGCCTGGATTCGCATTGTCAGCACGTAAATTTGTCAAGAAACCATCTAGTGATGGACGGCGACCGAAACTGAAATTAAACGGAATTTCGCCTAGACTTCCAAAATACAAAAAGTATGCTTCTCTTATACGAAGTGCAGTATCGTTTGGTTTTTGAGTATCATACCAGTCGAAATTTTGGAAATACGAGCTGTTTGCGATATTGTTTTGACCAAAGATTTTATAAGCTGCAAGGGAGCCTTTAAACGCTAGATTGTCGACAGGTTGAGCTTGCATACCAAGGATAAGTTTGTTTGTCCAAATGCCGTTGTGTTGATTTTTGGCACCGTTGTATTTGTAATGCAAATCATCATAAGCGGTTCTAAAATCTATATCAAATTTGACATTATCGCCACCAGTTTTAGCATTTAACTTAGAAACTTGTGTTTTTAGCGATTTTATATCGGCTGTGTTTTTTTCAACTTCGGCGTTGTTAGCTACATTTGTGCTTACAGGCGTGCTAGCAACTTGCTGTGTGGCAGCTACTTGGTTTGACTTTAAACCAGCCAAAGCTTTTAGCTCATTAACTTGAGCTTTTAGGGCTTCGATTTCTTTTTTAAGTTCGCTTATATCGTCGTTTGCAAACAAGGCTGTTGCGACAGCAAAAGAGAGTAAAAAGCTAAATTTTTTCATTTTTTAGCCTTTTAGCAAGATGGAACTTTACCGCTGTCAGATGCAAATTCGATAACAAAATCTTTTATATGTGGCATAAATTTTTTGAATTTATCACCATTTAGAAAATCTTTTAATTTTGGGAATTTTGTTGAATATTCATCGATAAATTTCTTTGCGTCTGCGTCAAATAACGCCTCCCACTCTGCTTGTGTGTGTTGATGTGCGAAATCAGCACCATTTAAGCCAGCACCATCTTTCATAAATTTAAGATAGTATTTTTGACCTTTTGCGGCGTCTGCCATTGCGTTAACGCTAGCTAAACCTAGCACCAAAAATGCTGAAAGTAAAAGTGTTGCAAATCTTTTCATTGCGTACTCCTTCATTAGAAATTTTTTTAATCTGCAAACAGCATTTTAGCTTGTTTAGCTGATAAGAAATGTAACAAAGTTACTTTGAAATTATACATAAAAAAAGCGATTTCTCATAATTTTTACAAAAAAGAAATTTTAAAAAAAATTAGATGATAAATTCTGGCTCGTATTTTTTGCCACTAACTCTTAC
>JAILCJ010000143.1 GCA_024680445.1 Campylobacter sp. | reverse complement strand
CAGTGGCATTGCCATTTACACTTAGGTTAAAGTCTTTTAAAGTAAGGTCGTTTACTTTGATTAATTCTGTATTTTTTGCAAGTTCTTTAACGAAATTTACGCTAACTTTTAGATATTTTGAATCTATGAAAAATTTATCATCTTTATAATAAACTTGCATTTTTGTATCGCCAATGGTTATATTTTTAAGCGAAATTTCTTCAAAAAATCTATCTATCCAAATGGCTTTTTTAGAAAGATTGTAAAATTCTTCGCTAGATGAATCTATTTGCGAATTATTATTTAAATTTATAAATGAGATTTCGTTGGCTCTAAAAATTATTTTTTTATTTA
This sequence comes from Campylobacter sp., assembly GCA_024680445.1. GTDB lineage: Bacteria > Campylobacterota > Campylobacteria > Campylobacterales > Campylobacteraceae > Campylobacter_A. Next base: position 3,508 of record JAILCJ010000143.1, on the reverse strand, counting down.
GTTTAATGTATAATTCTTCAATTTTTAAGCCAGCAAGTTCAAAGCTGTCGATTTTAATGCCAATTTTTAGGATAATTATGAGCGAAAGCACCAAAACAAGTAAAAATTTAAAAATAAAGCCTATTTTTCTTATTATATTTGATATTTTTATCATATTTTTTACGAGTATCCTTTTTTATCTTTCGCGACCCGTTAGTACATCGCAAGTTGTTTTTATTCCAAAGGGGAGTGTCGGCGAGATTATATCTTATTTAGTTGATAAAAATTTTAAGCTTAGTTACTTAGACGCTATAATCGTGCGTTTTATCGGTTATCCACAATCAGGCTGGATAAATATAGGCGAGACAAATATTTCTCGTGGCAGGTTTTTGCAACGTCTAACAAGGGCAAAGGCGGCAATGACTGATATAACCTTGATACCGGGCGAAACAACGGTGATTTTTTTAAATGATATCGCTCGAAAATTAGGACTTGACGCAAAAAAATTAAACGATGAGTACGAGAAAATTTCGCCATTGCCTGATGGTTTTATCGTGCCAAACACCTATAAAGTCCCGCTTGGGATATCAGAGCGACATTTGGCGTATTATCTTGTAAATATTTCCAGAAAGTCGCAAATAGCAATTTCAGAAAAGATTTTTGGAGATTATAACGAGAGAAAATGGTTTAAAATTTTAGCAACCGCAGCCGTCATACAAAAAGAAGCCGCAAATAAGGCAGAAATGCCGATAGTAGCTTCTGTTATCTACAATCGCCTAGAAAAAAATATGCGTTTGCAAATGGACGGAACATTAAACTATGGAATTTATTCGCACGAAGCTGTAACGCCTGAGCGTATCAGAACCGACATGAGCGAGTTTAACACCTATCTTACGAGCGGAGTGCCACCAACGCCAGTTTGCTCGGTTTCTATCGATGCTATCAAGGCGGCGATAAATCCAGCAAAAACAGATTATTTGTATTTTGTGCGAGATAAAAAAAGCGGAAAACATCGTTTTTCACGAACTTTACTCGAACACAATACCAATATAAATTCCCAAAAATAGGGCGAATTTCACAAAAAGGGGAAAATATGAAAATTTCTGTTATCGGAGCCGGAAATGTCGGTGCCAGTACGGCTTATGGATTAGCCATGCGTGGGCTTTGTGATGAACTTGTGCTTATAGATATTTTTGCGAATCTTGCCAAGGCTAGGGCGGCTGATATAGCACAAAGCATGTGTGTTTTTGATAGCGGAGTAAAGGTTGTTGGTGGCGATGATTACACGCTTTGCAAGGATAGCGATATAGTCATAATGACGGCTGGTAGTCCACGAAAAGAAGGGCAAAGCAGGGAGGACTTGCTGCTTATAAACGCAAAGGTTTTAAAATCCGCCATGCAAAGCGTAAAAATTCAAGCCCCAAATGCTTTTTTGATAATAGTTACAAATCCGCTTGATGTTATGACTTATATGGCGAGAGAATTTACAGGCTTTGATAAGCGAAAAATTATGGGTATGGCTGGCGAACTTGATAGTGCTAGGTTAAAGTATGAAATTTCTTTGCTTAAAGGCAAGGCGAGTGCGAAAAATAAGGTCGTTGGTGCTCACAATGATCAAATGATAATTTCTAAAAACTACCTTTTTGATGCCTTGTCTAACGAGGATTTGACAAAAATTATGGACGAAACTAAAAATGGCGGAGCTAAATTTATAAAACTTATCGGAGCCTCGGCGTTTTATGCCCCGGCTGCTGGTGCTGTTAAAATTTGTGAAGCGATAATCAAAGATAAAAACGAAGTTCAGTCTGTTTGCCTTGTTGGTGATGATTTGGCTTGCGGACAACTTGCTAGTATCGGTAAAAACGGTGTAAATGAAATTTTTGAATTGAATTTGAATCAAGATGAAAAAGAAATACTTAGCAAACGTCAAGCCGATATCGTAAAAAATATAAACTTTATAAAACAAAATTTGTAAAAATTTAGCCTAAAATGTCTCATCAAATTTGATATTTTAGGCTTTAAATTTGATTTTTTATCGTTTAGCAGTATCAAATTTGCTTTCAAATTTAAAAATTTTTGAGTAAATTTGTCTAAAAATTTACATAAACTTCATAAATTTTGGAGCTAAAAAATGAAAAAAGTTTTAATTCTAAGTGGAGCAGGGCTAAGTGCCGAAAGTGGTTTAAAAACCTTTCGTGATAGTGGCGGACTTTGGGAGAATTACGATGTAAACGAAGTTTGTAGCGTACAAGGTTTTGCTGCAAATAGGGCAAAAGTGCTAAAATTTTATGATAAATTGAGAGTGGAGCTAAAAGACAAAGTCCCAAACAAGGCCCACGAAATGATAGCTAGGGTCAAAGAAAAATACGGCGATCAAATCAGCGTGATGACGCAAAATGTAGATGATTTGCTTGAACGAGCAGGGTGTAAAGATGTGGTGCATTTGCATGGATTTTTGCCGCAAATTCGTTGCGAGAATTGCGATTTTATCGAGAATATCGGCTATGATGTCATGGGCGAACGCAAATGTAAATCTTGTGGTAGCGATAAAATGAGACACGATATAGTAATGTTTGGCGAGCAAGCTCCATTTTATGGGGTTTTGTATGATGAACTTTATGCCTTGCGTATGTCAAAATCTCTTTTTGTGTGTATAGGTTCGAGTGGCGAAGTGCTAGATGTGGCGAGTTTTGCTAGTTTCGCTTCGTTTAGCATTTTAAATAATCTCGAAGCTTCAAGCATAGATCACGCTTTTAGTAAATGTTTTATAGGACGTGCCACGGCTATGGCTGAAAAAATCGAACACGAGATAGATGAATTTTTAGCTTAAAAAATCGCAAAAAATGTATCGGCGAAAAGGATAATAAATGTTTTTTACTACTATTCAAAATAGGCTAAGACGCCTAAATTCTGGTGCTTATAATGAGCTTGCCACTACTCTTGGCTATCGCTCAAACAAGGCTAAAATCGCTTTTGATAAACTTGTAAATGCCAAGGATTTGGCGAGTTTTTTAAGAGTTGGGCATTATGATTTGCTTTATAATTCTACCAAGCTTCTTATAGGGCTTGCTAGGGCGTTTAAATTGGATGAAAATGCCCTAAAAATCGAGATAAACAAGGCACAAAAACATAACGACGAGATAGAAAAATTTCAAAAATGCTATATCTTTATCGACACTCATTTTGTGCGTAAAAACGAACCCATTTTTGCTTTGGCAATGTGTGAGTGCGAACGTAGAATTTGGCTTGGCAAATACGCTAATAAGCTTGTTTATAAAAGCAATGATGAGATTTTGGCTTTTATAAAAAAATTGATAAATCATCATTATTTTATCAACAAAGGCACATCGAAATTTTGTGGTAAAATTTATGCATATCAAGTCAATTTGCCAACTTTTTCATGCGCTTTAACACCAAATGGCGAAAGTTTAAAAACTCCAATAAGCGAAAGTTTTGCATATTTGCGAATTTAATCAAATTTGATAGTTAGCTTTTACGCATTTTAATGTCAAATTTCAAAGCATAAGCT
>JAILCJ010000025.1 GCA_024680445.1 Campylobacter sp. | reverse complement strand
GATTTTTTATATAAAAATTTTATTTTAAATTTTATGGCAAAAAATATAAAAAAATGCGTCAAATTTGATGGAATTTTTTTAAAATTTTTATGTGTAAAGTCTAAAATTTTTGCATAATATTTTTTTGAGATTAAGGAGTTAATATGGAGCTTGATCTAACGCCGTTTTTTTTATCTTTAAAACTAGCTTTTGTAAGCACTTTTATACTATTTGTTTTGGTTTTGCCACTAGCTTTTTTTATGGCAAGGGTGAAATTTCGCCATAAGCCAATTTTTGAAGCGATCATCTCATTGCCTCTTGTGTTGCCGCCGAGCGTTTTGGGTTTTTATCTTTTGCTATTTTTTTCACCTTATAATTTTGTTGGTAAATTTATAGACGAAGTTTTTGGCATAAGGTTGGTTTTTAATTTTAGCGGTCTTGTGCTTGCAAGTTGCATTTACTCTTTGCCCTTTATGTTTTCGCCTTTGAAGGCAGGTTTTGAAAGTTTAAAACCAAGTTTGTTTGAAGCGAGTTATTCGTTGGGGCATTCAAGAATTTCTACGCTTTTTAGGGTTGCTTTGCCAAATATACGTTCAAATTTGCTAAGTGCTTTGGTTGTAAGTTTTGCTCACACTATGGGTGAATTTGGCGTTGTGCTAATGATAGGCGGAAGCGTTGCTGGTGAGACAAAAGTCGCAAGTATCGCTATATATGAGGCGGTTGAGATGCTTGAATATGACAAGGCACAACTTTATGCTGGGCTTATGCTTGCACTTAGTTTTGCGGTTTTATTTTTACTTTATTTTTTTAATGCAAAAAAAGGCAAAAATACGCTATAATCAGGGTCTTGAAATTTAAAAAAGGATTTTTAAATGAGCGATTTAGGAGATAAAATCGATAATTTTTGTGAGGAAAAAACTCACATTTCTGCGGCGTATTCTGGTTCATCACCACTCAAACTTGAAGCGTGTGCTACGCTTTTAGGGCTCAATCCCGTCACTAGCAAAAATGCAAAAATTTTAGAGATAGGTTGTAGCTTTGGTGGCAATATCATACCCTTTGCTTTAAATAACCCTGATGCCCAAATTTTGGGTATAGATATAAATTTAGAGCAAATAAAAAAGGCAAAAGAAGCCAGTAAAGAAATAGGCTTAAAAAATATAGAATTTAAACATATCGATGTTCGTAAAATCAGTGAAAAAGATATAAAAAAATACGAAAAATTTGATTATATTATCGCTCATGCCATTTATAGTTGGGTTTCGCAAGATACGCAAAAAGCGGTCATAGAAGTGATAAAAAACTTTTTGGCACCGCAAGGGGTTGCTTTCGTATCTTACAATGTTTATCCGGGTTGGAAAATCAAAGATATGCTTAGGGATCTTATCCTTTTTAGTACGAGAAATTGTCAAAATACAGAAGAAAAAATCGCAAAGGCAAAGGAGAGCATAAGCGTATTTAAACACTTTTTGCTTGATAGTGAAAATATCCATGTTCCAAGCGACACCATAATCAATTTTATAAACCAAATTTTCTTGATAAATAGCGATGATTACATAGCTCACGAGTTTTTGGGTGAAATAAATTCGCCTTGTTATTTTAAGGAATTTGTAGAAAATTTAGAGAAAAATGAGCTTAGTTATCTTTGTGAAAGTAGTCTTGATGATATCTTTGCTAGTGTTGGCAATGCCGATGTTAACGCATATATGTTAAAAAACTTTCCAAATAGATACGATCAAGAGCAGTTTATGGATTTTTATATGCATAGAGTTTTTAGGCAAAGTTTGATAGTTCATAAACAAGCTTATGAAAAAGTTGCCGCTCGTGAAATAAATCCAAGCGATATAGCCAAGTTAAATTTTGTTGCAAGATTTAGAAATCAAAATGATATATGGCTCAATCGCCATGAAGAAAAAATGAGTGAAAGTAGTTCGTGGCTTTGCGATGTGTTGAGTAAAATTTATCCTCAAAGCACGAATTTAACGCAAATTTTTGCCTTTGTTGATGAGAAAAAACGGCTTGGAATTTATGAATCTTTGGTAAATTTGTTTTCTACAAACAGCTTAAATTTTTCGCTTTGCGAATGTGAAAATATAGCTTATGAAGTTGGCAAAACTCGCCTAAAACCGCAGTTTATACCTTACATAAAATACTTTTTGAATAATCCTGATGCAAATATCAGTTTTGCTGATAAATTTAATCACAACATGAAATTTAGTGACCTTGACGCTTATATAGCTTTGAAATTTGATGGTAAAAATAAAGCCGATGATATCCTTGAAGATAGCCTTAAATTTATAAAGAAAAATAAAAAAGCTATCTTTGTAAATGGCAAAGAAGTCAAAGGTGATAAATTAAGAAAATACACTTTAAATCGCATAATTCAAACCGAATTTACGCTTAGAGAGTGCTATTTTTTTGAAAGATTGTAAAAACTTATAGCATAAATTTTGAGTTGATTTTTTGTAAAGTGTATTTTTTACATGATTTTTATTATTTAGTGATTTTGTAAAATTATGTGAGTGATCTTAAAAGTGTGCAAAGCTGTGAAATTTGATCTTGCATATTATAAATTTTGGCAATTTTATAATTTTTTTCGCCTCTTTTTAAACATGAATCATAATTTATCATAAAAGCTTCTATCAAATTTTGGCTTTCTTCATTTAGTATAAATTTTTCATCTAAAATTTCGCAAATAGCATTTGTTCTGCTTGCAAAAACCACATTTTTATAGCTCATAGCCTCTAAGACTATATTTGCAAAACGTTTAGAATTACTCGGAAGTATAAAAATATCGCTGGCTTCAAAAAATTTTCTGTATTGCATTACTTTGCCTAAAAATAGGGCATTTAGACCAAGAGATTTTGATAAATTTTTATAAAAAGCCATATTTTTATCATCACCTAATATTAAGATATTAAATTTTTGTTTGACTTTAGATAAAAGAGTTAAAAAGCTATCTAAACCATCTTTTTTAAAATCCTCGCTACTAAAAAGCACTATGCAAAGTTCAAAATCAATGTCAAGTTCGTTTGTCAAACTTAGTTTTGCTTGTGCCTTGCTAAGATTTTCTATCAAATTTACTCCGTCATACACAACCTTGATTCTGGCTGGATCTATCGCAAAAGTTTCGCAAATTTCATTTTTTAACATTTTGGAATTTGCGATGATGAGTTTGGCGTTTTGCATGCAATATTTTTCAAGTTTTATGACTTTGTGATATTTTGGAAATGCCCACCAAAACGGCTTTTGTTTGATGCTTGGAGTATAAATTTCATTTACATGGTATACATGAGCGTATTTGCAAAGTTGGTTTGAATAAATAAAGCTATCATCTTGCATATTTAAACAAAAATTTTCATCAAAAACGGCTATGTCTTTGTAATTTTTGCTATTTTGGGCTTGAATTTTTTCGCAAGTATCACCGCCTTCGCTTAGTGCCTTGGCAAGTCTGCTTACAAGTCTGTTATTTTGTCCAAAAATTAGCTTAAATTTCATTTTGCTTCTTTTTATTATAAGCTATCATGCAAGAAACTAGTAAGATCCATATGATGCTTGTAAATTGCTTGTTCCACAGCGGATCTGCAAAGGATCCGATAAAATACACTACCCAAAAAAGCACAAAAATATTTTGATACTCTCCTGCCTCGGTTTTAAGTGCTAGTCGCAAGACCAAATAATAAAGCAAAATAGCAAATCCTAGCCCTATTAGTCCCATTTGCACAGCTAGCATTAAAAACTGGTTATGGTAGTGGTTGCTTGACATAAATTCTTTTAAATATGCTTGGTAGTTTTTAAATTTGTCAAGCTTTAAAATTTCTGCCGTTTCTTCTTCAAAATCGCCAAGATCTATGCCAAAAATGGGATGAACTTTTAAAATTTCATATGTTGATACCCAAAAAGCTAGTCTAGTTCCCCAAGAAGTGTTTAAATTTCCGCTTGTTATTTGTGCGATTTCATTTTTAGTGACATTTACTCGTATTTTAAACGAACTTGAAAAGTTATAAGCTAGCGAATATATAATAATTAACGAAAGCAAGGCAGATGCTATGCTTTTAAAACTAAATCTATAATGCAATAAAAACATCACAAAAATAGCGGCTATATAGGCAACTTGTCCCGTTCTGCCGGTTTGTAAAAATAAATTTCCAGTCGTGCTTAAAAAGAAAATTCCCATAAAAATTTTGCTTTTTACATCATAATCTTTTGAAATTATCCTGCTAAAAAGCAATATAGAAGTAAAGGCAAGATAAACGCTATAATCTATGTGAAACATAAAAGGGCTAGGATTTATTTTGTTGCCTACTCCGTATTCCCAAAGTCCAAAAAATATCCCATAAGCTATCATTTCGCTTACTACCATACCGCATAAAAAGGCCGTTATAATGTGCTTTATCCACTCTTTTTTAAGTGAAGTAGCAAGGACGATAAGGGTGAACCAATAAGCATAAAGTCTAAAAAATTTTAAAGCCGTTTTTGTATTGTCAGAGAGCAAGGCGCTAAGTGCGATAAAGGCGTAAAATATCAAAAATATCAGCAAAATTTTTTGATTTTTGATTTCATCAAATTTGCGTTTAAAATCGCCTTCGATTAGCCAAACTAAGGGAAATAAAATAATAAAAGCACTTATTGCCGCCCTTGAAATAGGCATGGTAAAGGCAAAAATTATACTAGCGTAAAAATAAAATTTTTCGTAGCTAAAATTTTGAAAATTTATCTTTTTTAAATCCGCACTAAGCGTCATTTTCACCCTTTAAAATTTGCTTGTTGTCTATATGTGTCCATTTTTGGTTTGCTTTGTCAAGGTATTGAAAATGTTCATTTGTGAAACTACCTTGTACGTAGGTATATTTGCTAAGTCTGTTTATAAAAAGGGCTTTAAATTCCATGTTTTTTGTCCTTAATTGTAAATTTCTGCATTAAATTTTCTAAATCTTTTGTGTTGCCATAGCCAAAAATCCGGTTTGGCTAAAATTTGAGAGCTAATGATATCATTTTGAAGCTTTGTTAAAACCAAAATTTTATCCTCATCGTTAATTTTAAGCGGATCTATGGGCTCATAAATCGTGATTTCATAAGATCTAAAATCGTTATTTGTCGTAAGTATAGGTATGATTAGGGCGTCAAGTTTTAAAGCAAGTCTTGCCACGGCATCGGTTGCCATGTCTTTAACACCCAAAAAATCGATTTCACAGCCACTATCCGTGTGCTGATCGATGACGATGGCGACTTGATTGCCTTCTAGCAAGGTTTTTAGCATGCCCTTGGCGGCAGAGTGTTTTTCTATCATGGTGATATTGTTTTTCTCCCTTGCGGCGGCGTATTTTGCGTGAATATATGGGTTTTGCATTTTTTTATTTACCACGCCAACTTTCATATCAAACATGAGTGCAATGCCCGGTAAGGTGATCTCCCAGCCGCCATAATGAGCGGTTACAAAGATGATTTTTCGTCCGCTTGCAAGTGCTTTTGTTATGATATCGCCATTAATTACTCTCATTTTTTTAAAAATCTCATCCTTGCTTAGTCTTTGATTTTCTAAAAGCTCAAACATATTAAAGGCAAGAGTTTTGTATGATGTGGCTATGATTTTTTCTTTTTCGTTTTTGCTTTTTGTGTCTTTAAAGACCAAATTTAGGTTTGCCATGGCTATTTTGTTGTGAGTTTTATCAAATTTAAATGCCAAAAAGGCTATGCCTTCAAGCACTTTTTTGCTTAAATTTTTTGGCATTATGTGAAATAAAAATTCAAAAATAACATACAAAATATAAAGTGATAAATATTTAATTTTTTGCATTTTTCTCCCTTAGATCCCTAACTTTTCAACTTCTTTTAGCACATCATCGGCACTTATTTGCTTCATGCATGCATGGGTTTTTATAGGACAGCTTCGCTTCATGCAAGGCGAACAAGGCAGATGCTTGCTGATGATAGTTGCGTTTGGATTTTGCCATGGGCTAGTTTCGCTAAATTTGGTTGGTCCAAAAATCGCAATGGTTGGCACCCTAAAAGCCGCTGCCACATGCATAGGACCGCTATCATTTGTGATAAAAAGTGACAGCCCTGCTATGCGTGAAAATAGCTCTTCCACGCTTGTTTTACCGGCTAAATTTATATAATTTTTTACGCCTTGTTTGTCAAGTTCGTTTGCTATATCAGCGGCGATTTGCGTTTCGTTTGGCCCACCAAAAATCACTATATCAAATTTGTCGCTAAGTTTTGCAGCCACATTGGCAAATTCCAAGGGATACCATCTTTTCGCACTGCCATAAGTCGCACCAGGGTTTATCCCTAGGCTTGCTTTTTGGTAACAAAAAGGCTCGTAATGCAAAATTTGCGCCCCAGCCTCATAGCTAAGCCCTAAAAATTTGTTTATAAAATCGTTATATCTAATGGCTAGGTGAATTTCTTCTTTGCAAAGTCTGCGGTATTGAAATTTTTGCCTTGCTTTTATAAAAAACATCATAAATTTTGATGAAAATGACCTTCTAAAAGATATGGCGATATCGACTGTGCCGATACTTTTAGCTAATTTTATGAGATTTATATAGCGATTGCCGCCTTTTTTTGTTTCGTTTATAATAAACTTGCTTACATTTTTGTAGCCTTTTAAAACAAAATTTGAAACATAAGAGCCAAGCACGATAAATTCAGCCTCTGGATAGGCTTTTGTCAAATTTGATATAGCAGGTGTCGCCATCACCGCATCACCTAGCCAGTTTGGAAGTTCAATAAAAATTTTTTTAATCATGTTTGAATTTTACCTTGTTTTTCTTAAACCATTTATTGTTGTCTAAAAGAAATACTTCAAAGCTATCAAGGGCTCTTAGCTCTTCTTCGAATTTGCTTTTTGCTTCATTAGAACAGTTTGAATCCGTGATGGTTTTGTAATTAAACATAATATAGCAATCGTCTTTTATGAGCGTAATTTGATTGCCGCCATAGCTATACACAAATCTTTCTTTTATGCTTTCATCAAAAAGCGAATTTCCCATGGCACTAAATTCATCTTTGAAGCCCAATAAATCGATAATCGTAGGTTTTATATCGTTTTGTGAGCCTAGGGTTGTTATGGTTTTTGGCTCAAATATTTTTGGGGCGTAAATCAAAAGCGGTATCCTAAAACCTTCGATGATAGGCTGTTCTTTATCGTCTGGTCTTAGATCTCTGGCACTTGCTAGTGCGTTGCCGCTGCCGTGATCTGCGGTAAAAATAAAAATAGTATTATCAAACCAAGGCTCGTTTTTGACCCCCTCTATAAACCTTCGTATAGCGTCATCTACATAGATTAGGCTGTTTAAATAGCCGTTGTAGTTTTTGAGATCGTGCGGATATCGCTCAAATTTCGCACTAGGCAAATAAAAATCTGAATGATTTGTCGATGTAAACATAAAGCTCAAAAACGGCTCTTTTGCTTTGTTTAACTTTTGGTGCATTAGATGAAACATATTATAATCATATGTCCCTGTGTGGGGCTTTCTGCCCTCGTCTGTATCCTCGACATTTGGCATGTCTTCACCGCCATAAAATTCATCAAAACCAGCCAAATTTGATATCGCATCGACCCTATATGATCTTTTGTTTGCACTTTGGGCGGCTATGGTGGTGTAGCCGTTTTGTTTGGCGATTTGCCCTAGGTAGCTTAAATTTGTCAGCTCCAAACCGCTGCCTAGGTATTGATAGCCAGTAGGCAAGGTAATGCCCGTATATACGGAGGTAATGCCATAAATAGATCTAAATCCGTTTGCGTAGAAATTTGTAAATTTCAAGCCCTCGCTTGATAGCTTTTTGAAATACTGCGTGACATTGAGTTCTTTGTATTTCGTGTAGCCGTCGATATGTTCAGCGCCCCACGATTCGAGCAAGATTATGACGATATTGTGTTTTTTGGTATTTTGTGGAGTTTTTAAGGCTCTTTGCAAGGGATAATCAGCATTTGAATAAGCGAATTTGTCACTTTGAAAAAACCTTTTTGCTATCAAGGTGGCTTTTTGTGGCTCCATTAAAACTACTCTTTTTGCGCCATTATACACGCCCATAGTCCGATAAACTGAATAAAATCCATTGATCGCCAAAGACCCAGAACTAGCTTTTGGGACGGCAAAAGCGTCAGCTATGCCAAAGGGTTTTTTGTCTATGCTGTTTCTAATGCCTGCAAAAAGCATTAAAATTATCAAAAATACATAAAAATAATCTCTTTTTCTCACCGCCTTGGCTCTAAGCGGAGCTTTAAAAATCTTTAAAAAAACATAAATCACCACCCCAAACAAAAGCAAAGAGCCAAAAGTATAGTATTTAAGCGAACCAAATGCCATGTCTGTGATGATATTTACATCATTTGCCAAAAACAAAATTTCATTTGACATGTGCCTTTGACTAAATGCGAAATACACGATATCTGCTATACAAAATCCCAGTATCAAAACCAGTATCAAAGCCCAACAAAAGCCTAAAAACGCTCTATAAGTTTGCTTAAAGCCAAATTTAAACGGCAATGATAAAAAAAGAATTATCGCCCCAGCAAAGGTAAAAAGTGCGATAATATCGACACGCAAGCCATAAACAAAGGACAAAAATGTTTCATAAAAACTCAAATTTGCAAAAAAATACTGGTATTTAAAATAAAAAAACGTCCTTAACGCTGTCATTGCCAGCAAGGATAAAAAAATCGCGAAAAAAACTTGCGTATATTTGTTTGCAAACGAGAATTTATTTGTCATTTTCTAGCATTTCTTTAAAGGCATAAAATTGTGGCATTTTTGTGATTTTACCATCTCTGTTATCGACCAGACCGTATCCGGGGGCGATAAGCTGGTGCCAATAAACTCGTTTTATTTTGCCGGATTCTTTGGCGATTTTAAAATATTTAAGCATAAATTTGGTGTATTCATCCACGCTAACGCACTCTTTTGAGCTCGTTGGTGCGTAAGGAGCGGTGTTTTGGAGTGGATAGTTTGTCTCTGTGATATAAATTTCATCGCTTGAACTAGGCGAGAGTTTGGCTAGGGCAAAGAGTAAATTTATTTTGTTTTTAAGGTTAAAAATCCCAAGCTGGGCATTGTCTGGATCGCCCCTTCTATCCACATAAAGCAAGGCTGAAATTTTATCAAATTTAAGCTTTTTGCCGCTAAACATCGTGGCTGCGTTGTAGTGAGGCTCAAAGTCTATGACATTTGGGGCTAGCAGCTTTATGTTAGGGAAGTTTTCGTTTCGCAAAACAAAGGCGATTTCATAAAATTTTAGATATTCACAGGGTGCAAAAAAGCCCCATTTTATGCGATTTATTGCCGTGCCTATCATAAATTCAGACGAAATATCGCTAAAACTAGAAAAAATCTGCTTCAAATTTGCTCTTAAAAGCTCTGGATTTTCGATATTTTCACGATCTTGCATGATATTTATAAGTATGTTTTTATCGCCAAAACTTTTGGCAAATTCTACATATTTTTGCAAATTTTGTATGTCCCAAAGTGGCAAACGGATAAGCAAATTTTTTACCCCTAGCTCATTTACTAAGCTAACTTGCTCCCCGCCTTTGTCTAAATTTACGCCAAGTCCGTAAAATTCGTCTTTTGTGGGTGTAAATTTGGCACGAAAAAAGCCCATTATCGCCACTGCAAAAGGCAAAATAAAAAGCGAGAGCAAAAACATTTTAACAAAGTCAAAGCTATAAGCAGACCGCATGGTTTTTTTGAATTTTTTATCTGTTATAAGCTTTGGTTGATCTGAATAAAAGTCCCACTCAAAGGGCTTTTTAAACATTTATAGCCTCAATAAATTTAGCTTTTATCTCCTCAAAAGTTGCTCTGTCGTATTTTTTGGCTATGCAAAAATTTGTTTGATTTTCATTTATGCTACCCCATCTTTTGTCGCTTGCAAATAAGGTATTGCCAAAAAACGAAAAGGTCGGCGTATTTACGGCGGCTGCTAGGTGCATAGGGCCGGTTGATGTGCTTACAAAAAGGCTGAAATTGCACGCAAGTTTGCAATAATCTATTAAGCTTAGTTTTGATTTAAATAACACTGCGTCATAACTTATTTTTTTGCTTACATATTCGTAAGTTTTTTTATCATCAGGACCAAAGCTAAAAACGCATTTTGTACCTTGCGTTTTACTGACGATTTTTCCGAGTTCTAAATAATCATCAAGGCGTAAATTTCCGTCGCTACTACCGCCATAGCCAGGGTGTAAGACTATCAATCTTTCATTATCATTTATGCCAAATTCGTCTTTAAAATGTTGATAAATTGCCTTTTTTTCATCGTCTGTAAATTCTAAAACAGGGCGTGAAAATTCTGGTTTGATTTGCGGAAAAACCGCTCTTAAAAGTTCGATGTTATACTCAAATTCACGCATTTTAACTTGGCTTCGTCTTTGTTTTATGCGGATATTGGCAAAAATTTGGGCGATTTTAGTTGCTGGTGAAACACGTTTTTTTATCCCTGCTAGTAACAAAGCCATGGCGAGTCTGGTGTCGCTATATGCGCTAATAGACATTTCATAACGCACCTTTCTAAGGCGTTTTGCAAGAGGTAGTGCCTTTTTTTCATACAATACAACTTCGTCTATAAAGTCTATATTTTTGGCAAATTCATAGTTTGCCTTTGAGACTAAAACCGTGATATTAGTATCTGGTAATTGCTCTTTTGCGAGCTTAATCATCGGCAAAGTCAAAACAAAATCGCCGATTTTATCGTGTCTAGTGATTAATAGATTCATTTTTATTTACCTCATAAAGTTTGATATATTTATAAAAATTTGTTACAGCATGCGAGACTGAAATGACTAGCCCTACATAGCCGTCCAAAAAGCCTTTTTTTAGCACATAGGTTCTAAAAAATGAGTAAAAAGCGTTGAAAAATGCCTTGCATGGGCTAGAAGTTTTTTTACCTGCATTATCTTTGGCAAAAAGCGTTGAATAATGGTCGGCTTTTTGCAAAAATTGCGAGATACTATCATAGCTATAATGCTGCATATAACCGCCTAAAATCTCACATTTTAAGCCCTCTGTGATGATATCTTCATGTACATCATTTGAGTTATACCGAGTTTTTTTGCGATTGTAAAGACGTTTTATTTTTTGATTGTTCCAACCGCAGTGTTTGACCTCGATATCTTTATAAAATGCTTTAAAATTTAGTTTATAAACACAGTTTTCATCAAGTTTTTTGCTTTGTAAAATCCGTGCTAGTTCGCTATCAACGACCTCGTCGCTATCAACAACCAAAATCCAGTCGTGCTTAGCGTAGCTAGCGGCTTTGTTTTTGCTCCACCCAAAGCCACGAAATTCGCCAAGTATCAAATTTACATTTTCAAAACTTTTAGCGATTTTTAAAGATGAATCGCTTGAACCGTTGTCAAAAACCACAACATCATCTAAAAATGCCAAGCTTTGCAAGGTTTTAGCTAGGGTATTTTCGTTGTTTTTGACTAAGACTACTGCACTTATCATTTGTTTATAAACCTTTTTAGCATGGCTTTTATTTTGTACTTGAAAATATTTTTTGCTAAAAATATCTCAACTGGACTTTTTAATCCGTCGCCTTTGACTCTGTAAATCACGCCGTTAATACCTGAAAAATCGTTACTTATGGCGTTTCCTATGCGAAAAACATATTTGTAAATTTGTTTTGCTTTGCTTAAAATTTCGGCATTGTATTTGCCATAAGGCAAGAAAAAACTTTCAACTTTTATGCCTAGTTTTTGCTCTAAAATTTGCTTTGATACGGCAAGTTCGCTGTCTAAATTTACATTTTCATCTGTCAAAACCACATGAGAGTGCGAGTGTGAGGCGATTTGCACTAAACCGCTTTTTATCATTTCGCTAAGTTCTTTAAAGGTGCAAAATGTGGCTTTTTTGTAATTATCAAAAAGATCGTTATGCTCGAAATTTAGGCGTTCGTTCATGCTTAAATCGGTATCATCTAAAATGTATTTGCTAGGGACGGCCAAGACGGCTTTAAGATCATATTTTTGTAAAAGCGGGAAAACCAAGTGATAAAAATCAGCGTAAGCATCATCGAAAGTTATGCAAATGTTTTTTTGCCCTAGTTCGTCGCCCGGAAAAACGCTAGTAAAATTTTGCTTTATGTAGCCTAAATGCTGCTCGAAAATTTGGGCATCGTTTGAGCAACGATCGCTGTTTAGGTGATGATACATTACATTTATAAGCATTAGCGTCTCTTTAAAAATTTCTTGAAATTTTTTCTGGCTTTTAGCTCGTGCGAAAATTTAACCGCCTTTGTGATACATTCGCTCTCATCGGCACCGCTAAGTCTGGCGTATTCGATGGCTATGAATTTCATATCCTCGTCATTTGCCCAAAGCATGCTAAAATTTTTAAGTCTTTCGTTTAAATTTAGGCTTTTAAATTTCATGCGATTTATATCGATGATTTTAAATTCATATTTTTCTTGATTTTTTTTGATTAAGATATTGCCTGGACTATAATCAAGGTGCAAAATTTCGTTTTCATGCAAGCTAAAACTAAATTCAACAAAAAGTTTTAAAATGTTTTCTCTATCGGCAAAATTTGGGTCTAGCAAAGGTTCGCGTATGCTAAAATCATAGTCAAAATTTTCGCTTACATAAAAACTTTCATGTAAAAATATGCCTTTATAAAATTCTATATATCCTATGGGTTTTGGCGTAAAACCACCAATTTTAATCGCATGTTCGTAGGATTTTTTAGCCTTTGATCTTTTGCCGAAATAATATAAAATTTTAGAAAAAATATTTGGAATTTTAAAGCTTTTAACGGCGAATTTTTCGTTATTATAGTC